>NZ_JBYSWU010000055.1:0-58029 GCF_058781505.1 Paraburkholderia sp. FW306-2-2C-D06C
CTGGAAAACTCGACTTCTCACGCTTTAATGAGCATGCCCGATGAGCCCCGTTACCCACTCCGTTTTCAAAAGAGCCAAAAAAATTCCATATTACCGGCGCGGCGTCTCGCGGTGAGTCAGACAAGTCCGAACAGGTAAACTGACGTCATGCATCGAATAACCAACACCGGCCGGGTCAATCTCGGTCATCTGTTCTGGCTGCGCAGCCTCGCCATCATCGGCCAACTGGTGACGATCGCGTTCGTGCAGACCTTCATCGGCGTGCACCTGCCGTTGCCCGCGATGTTGCTCGTGATCTCGCTCGAAGTAATCTTCAACGGACTCACCTGGTGGCGCGTCTCGCAGCAACGGCCCGAGTCCAACCTCGAATTGTTCGGCCAGATCTGGGTCGATCTGGGCGCGTTGTCGGCGTTGCTGTTTCTGTCCGGCGGCACGACCAATCCGTTTGTGTCGCTGTATCTGCCGTCTCTCGCGATTGCCGCGGCCGTGTTGCCCTGGCAGCTGATGGCGTGGCTCGCGGCGTTCGCGGTGGCCTGCTATGCAGTGCTTGGTTTCGATTCGGTCCCGCTCAATCTCGATAACCCCGCCAACCTGTTCGATTACTATCGCGCGGGCATGTGGGTGAACTTCATGGTCAGCGTCGGCTTGATTGCATGGTTCGTGGCGCGGATGTCGCGAGCGCTGCGGCTACGTGACGCAGCGCTCGGCGACGCCCAGCAGCGCTTGCTGCACGACGAGCGCGCCGTCGCGCTCGGCGTGCAGGCCGCCACCGTCGCGCACGAAATCGGCACGCCGCTGTCTACCATTGCGATGCTGTCCGAAGAATTGCGCGACGCCGCGCGCACGGATCAGGGCCTCGCGCCCTATGCCGCCGATCTCGAACTGCTCGAACAGCAAATGGCGTTGTGTACCTCGGCGCTCGCGGGGCTGCGCAGCCGCGCATCGACGTCGAGCACTCGGCAACGGGTCGCCGAGTGGCTCGAGTCGTTCGGTGAACAATGGCGCTTGCGCCATCCGCATGTGAAATTCGAACGGCTCGGCGTGCCGCCTGCGGAGGTCAGCCTTGACGACACGGTTGCCGTCAGTCAGATTCTCACGATTCTGCTGGACAACGCAGCGCGTGCGAGCCGCGATCACGTGACGCTGGCATGCTGGCTTGCGAAGCAGGGCGACCTGATCGAATTCGAAGTATGCGACGCGGGCCCCGGCATTCCGCCGACGCTGCGCGGTTCGCTCGGCGTGATGCCGGTCGACAGTACGCAGGGCGGACACGGCGTGGGTCTTTACCTGGCGTTTTCTGCGGCAGCGCGTCTGGGCGGTTCGATCGAACTGACCGACGTCAGTGAGATCAAGCCGCGTGGTACGCGCGCAGTGCTGCGGCTGCCGCTCGCGGCACGCAAATTATCCGGCACGGGCCGTCGCGGCGCCGCGCCATCCAACACGGAGAAACAGGCATGAGCGATATGAATTTTCTGGTGATCGACGACGACGAGGTGTTCTCCGGCATCCTCGCCCGCGGTTTGACGCGGCGCGGCTACACGGTGGCCGAAGCACACAACGCGGACGAGGCGATCAAGCTCGCGAACCAGCAGAAGTTCGGCCAGATTACGGTGGACCTGCACCTCGGCAACGACTCGGGCCTCACGCTCGTCGCGCCGTTGCGCGACTTGCAGCCGGACGCGCGGATGCTGGTGCTGACCGGCTATGCGAGCATCGCCACTGCGGTGCAAGCGGTGAAGGACGGCGCGGATAACTATCTGGCGAAACCCGCCAACGTCGAAACGATTTTGTCAGCGCTGCAAAGCGAAGCGAGCGCATTGCAAGCTGAAGAGGCGATCGAGCATCCCACGCCGTTGTCGGTCGCGCGTCTCGAGTGGGAGCATATTCAACGCGTGCTCGCTGAGCACGGCGGCAACATTTCGGCGACCGCGCGCGCGTTGAACATGCATCGTCGAACGTTGCAGCGCAAGTTGGCCAAGCGGCCAGTCAAGCAGTAAGCGCTGGGTCGTTCGTCAGCAAGCCAGCAAGCAAAACGGGCTGCCTTTCGCAAGGCAGCCCGTTTTTTTACGCCTCACACAAGATGCGATGAGGCGCAGGTTTTAATGCGACATAAGCGACATCACAGCACGTAGCGCGAGAGGTCTTCGTCCTCCGCAACTTCATTCAGCGCGCGATCGACATATGCCGCGTCGATCTTGACTGTCGTGCCCGAATGATTGCCGGCCGAGAACGAGACTTCTTCGAGCAGCTTTTCGATCACCGTGTACAAGCGGCGTGCGCCGATATTCTCTGTTTTCTCGTTCACCGAAAATGCGATCTCCGCCAGACGGCGGATGCTGTCGTCGGCGAATTCGAGATGCACGTCTTCGGTTTCGAGCAGCGCCTGGTATTGCTTGACGAGGCTTGCATCGGTGGCGACCAGGATCGATTCGAAATCACCGACCGACAACGAATCCAGTTCGACCCGAATCGGGAAACGGCCTTGCAGCTCCGGAATCAGATCGCTCGGCTTCGCCAGATGAAACGCGCCGCTCGCGATGAACAGGATGTGATCGGTCTTCACCATGCCGTACTTGGTGCTGATCGTGGTGCCTTCGACGAGCGGCAACAGATCGCGCTGCACGCCCTGGCGCGACACCTCGCCGCCGCCCGCTTCGTTACGCGACGCGATCTTGTCGATCTCATCCAGAAACACGATGCCGTTCTGCTCGGCGTTCTGCACCGCCCTGGTTTTCACCTCTTCGTCGTTGAGCATCTTGCCGGCTTCTTCGTCGGTGAGGACTTTCAGCGCTTCCTTCACCTTCATCTTGCGGCGCGTTTTCTTGCCGCCGCCGATGTTGGCGAACATCGAGCGGATCTGCTCGGTCATGTCTTCCATGCCCGGCGGCCCCATGATGTCCATGCCGACTTGCGGCTGTTCGACGTCGAGTTCGATTTCCTTGTCGTCGAGCAAGCCTTCGCGCAGGCGCTTGCGGAAGGTCTGACGCGTGGGGCTGCTTTCATCCACGGTGTCCGCGACGCTCGAGCTCGCGCCGAAACCGACCGGGCGCGCGGTGGGCAGCAGAATGTCGAGAATACGGTCCTCGGCCTGATCTTCAGCCTTGCTTCGCACCTTGCGCATTTCCGTTTCGCGCGTCTGCTTGATCGAAATCTCCATTAGATCGCGCACGATGCTGTCGACGTCGCGGCCTACATAGCCGACTTCGGTGAACTTGGTGGCCTCGATCTTGATGAACGGCGCGTCGGCCAGTTTCGCCAGACGTCGCGCGATTTCGGTTTTGCCGACGCCGGTCGGTCCGATCATCAGAATGTTCTTCGGCGTGATTTCCTGACGCAGCGGTTCCTCGACTTGCTGACGGCGCCAGCGGTTGCGCAATGCCACCGCCACTGCTTTCTTCGCGCGGCCTTGGCCGATGATGTGCTTGTCGAGTTCCGAGACGATCTCGGCAGGGGTCATGGTGCTCATCGTGGGTCCTTACTCGATCGTCTCGATGACGCGGTTATGGTTCGTATAGATGCACATGTCGCCGGCAATCTCCAGCGACTTTTCCACGATTTCGCGCGGCGACAACTCGGTGTTGTCCATGAGCGCCTTCGCGGCGGCTTGCGCATAAGCGCCACCCGAACCGATTGCGCAGATGCCGCCTTCCGGGTCGAGCACGTCGCCGTTGCCGGTGATGACGAGGGTGGTGGCGGCGTCGGCGGCGATCAGCATGGCTTCGAGTCGGCGCAGCATGCGGTCGGTGCGCCAGTCTTTCGCGAGTTCGACGGCCGCGCGCGTCAGATTGCCCTGATGTTTTTCCAGCTTCGCTTCGAAGCGGTCGAGCAGCGAGAAGGCGTCGGCCGTGCCGCCGGCGAAGCCGACCATCACCTTGCCGTTATAGATGCGCCGGACTTTCTTCGCGCCACCCTTCATGACAATGTTGCCCAGCGTCACCTGGCCGTCGCCGCCGAGCGCGACCTTGTCGCCGCGGCGCACGGAGACGATCGTCGTGCCGTGAAATTGCTCCATATGCGTTCCTCTTTGCAAAACGGGTAGGACGCGGCAGCGCAACGCTACCGCATGAATCCGGGAAGCGGACGGCGCGCGACGCGGAAAACCCAACCGGCCGGCGCGCGCTCGTGCAACGCATGTCCGATTTATTTTAGGGCGTGCGCGGTCATATCAAGAGCCGGCAAACGGCATAAGATAAAAAACACGCGACCAGGACGGCGCACGGCAGAGGGGGAAGAGACGGGGGCAGCGCCGGCACGGCGTGGAACCACCGCTCGGCAAAGGATTGGCGCCGTGTTTCCAGCGAACGCTACAAAGCGTCGCGCAAAAGAAAAAGGCGCACAGCTCACCGTGCGCCTCTCGACGAAGCAGCGTAACAGGGCGCGGAGCCGAGGCCGCGCCACAGGCGTTCAATCGCCGAACAGCTTCTGGCGCAGTTCGCGGCGTTCCTGCGCTTCGAGCGACAGGGTGGCCGTGGGCCGTGCGAGCAGACGCGGGATGCCGATCGGTTCGCCGGTTTCTTCGCACCAGCCGTAGTCGCCCGAATCGATGCGCGCGAGCGATTGCTGCACCTTCTTCAGCAGCTTGCGCTCGCGGTCGCGCGTGCGCAGTTCCAGCGCATGCTCTTCCTCGATCGTTGCGCGATCGGCCGGGTCCGGCACGATTACCGTTTCGCGCAGGTTCTCGGTCGTCTGGCCGGCATTGCGGAGAATCTCCGCCTGCAGCTGTTCGAGCTTGTTCTTGAAGAAAGCGAGCTGATCCTCATTCATGTAATCCTTGTCGCTCATCTTCAGGATTTCGGCTTCGGTCAAGAGTCGTTTCGTCGTCATCTGGCTTGCTTCTTCAATGTGAGGCAAAACTCTTACATAGTGCCCGCACTTTCGTGTTGCCCGCAAAGGCGCTTCGAAGACGCTCAATGAGCGCAGGGCGAACACGGACGGTGGACTGTCGTGACGCCGAAGCGCCGGGCGCGTCGATACGCCGAGCGCCTACGCGCTGGGCGCCGCTACGCCAATGCGGGGCCGAACTCCTCTGGAAACCGATTCTCAAGTGCTCCTGAGGCAGTGCTTACCGGCAGCGCACCCGTTCAGGCTGTGCCAGCCGGCATTGTCGGCGTGTTTCCGGACAAGATTTTCCGGCGCCATTTCGGGCCCGGCGCGGGATACGCGCTGACCGGGCAATTCGTTGTCATTCTCCAGTGGGCACGTATTGTAACTGAATCACAATCCTGCACCGCAACTGGTGGAAATCCCGCTGCAGCGCGCTGATATCCCGAAAATATAACGCGCGGACGACCAAAAAGCGATGGTCGTGCACGCTTTAATACAGCAGGGTTTTCACGCGCTTTTCATACGCAGGACTTTTCAGCAGCCTTTCGGCCGTGTCCGGCGCATTCAGCAGACGATTGACGTGGCGCCCATGTCGTCGAAAGCCCCCGCGGCTGAACGGAGCGGCACGGCACGTGCCGCCGCCGCTCGCGCCTTACGCCAGACAGGCGTTCAGACCGTCGGTGATCAGGTCTTGCGGCAGTTCGATGCCGATGAACACCATCTTGTTGGTCTTTTTCTCGATCGGCTGCCATTTCGCGGCCAGATCGCTGCCCATCATCTGATGCACGCCCTGGAAGACGACCTTGCGATCGACGCCCTTCATGTACAGCACGCCCTTGTAGCGCAACAGACGCTCGCCATAGATCTGCAGAATGCCGCCGAGGAAGTCTTCGAGCTTGTTCGGGTCGAACGCGCGGTCGCTGCGGTAGACGAACGATTTGATCTTGTCGTCGTGGTGGGCGTGGCGATGATTCGCGTGATCGTGGCCTTCGTGATCGCAATGGCCGTGGTCGTGATCGCAGTTTTCGTGATCGTCGTGGGTATGGCCATGCTCGTCATGCGCGTGAGCATGGCTGTGCGCGTGTTCGTCTTCGGCGAGGAAGTCCGGATCGATCTCGAGCTTCGAATTCAGGTTGAAGCCGCGCAGGTCGAAGATTTCCTTGATGTCCGCCTCGCCGAAATTGACGACCTTGATCGCCGCCTTCGGATTCATGTGCAGGAGGCGATGACGCAGATCGGCCACGTGCTGTTCGTCGACCAGATCGGCCTTCGTGACGAACAGGCGGTCGGCGAAACCGACCTGGCGCTGCACCACTTCGTGCTCGTCCAACTGCTGATTCGCGTGCTTCGCGTCGACCAGCGTG
The DNA here is from genome assembly GCF_058781505.1 of Paraburkholderia sp. FW306-2-2C-D06C. Taxonomy (NCBI): domain Bacteria; kingdom Pseudomonadati; phylum Pseudomonadota; class Betaproteobacteria; order Burkholderiales; family Burkholderiaceae; genus Paraburkholderia; species Paraburkholderia sp. FW306-2-2C-D06C. The sequence goes on from NZ_JBYSWU010000055.1 coordinate 6,189, forward strand.
ATGATCGCGTCGAGCAGGAATTCGTCGGCGATCTGGTTATCCATGAAGAACGTCTGCGCGACCGGGCCCGGATTCGCGAGACCGGTGGTTTCGATCACGACGCGGTCGAAATCCAGCTTGCCGGACTGTTTCTGCTCCGCCAGATCGCCCAGCACGCGCGCGAGGTCGCCGCGGATCGTGCAGCAGATGCAGCCGTTGCTCATCTGGATGATCTGCTCGCTCGTGTCGTGCACGAGGATTTCGTTGTCGATGTTTTCTTCGCCGAACTCGTTTTCGATCACGGCGATCTTCATGCCGTGCTTTTCATTCAGGATGCGCTTGAGCAGGGTGGTTTTGCCGCTGCCGAGAAAGCCGGTCAGGATAGTGACGGGAATCATATGGGTCGCCTGTATGTACGTGAATCTGTGCGTAATCGGGTGCGTATCGGGTGCGTAATCGGGGGCTCAAGCGGGTGCGTACGCCGGGCGCGGCGGCCTCGTGGCGCGCAGCCCGGTCTAGCCGGCTATTGAAACATATCTGTCAAGCCGGCGCTGGCGGTGAGGTTCGAACCCGCGTTTGCCCACGCCGCCAGCGCGGGAAATAACTCTGAAACTATGGGCGATCAGGCGATTTGCAACAATAGGCCTTTCAGGTATTCGCCTTCCGGGAATGCGGTGAGCAACGGATGGTCGACCCCCGCGCCGAGCCGCTTGAGAATCCGCGCATCCACGCGCGCGTCGGCGGCGGCGCTCGAGACGATCTTCTGGAACAGTTCGGAGTCGATCGCGCCGGAGCACGAATAGGTGAACAGCAGGCCGCCCGGGCGCAGCAGCTTCAGGCCGGTCAGGTTGATGTCCTTGTAGGCGCGCGATGCACGGTCCACATGTTCACGCGACGGCGCGAATTTCGGCGGATCGAGCACGATCAGGTCGAAGCGTTCGCCGTCGTCGTAAAGACGGCGCAGGGTCTTGAACGCGTCGGCGTCGAGCCACGTGGCGCGCTCGGCATCGAAACCGTTGGCCGCGACGTTCTGCTGCGCGAGCGCCAAAGCCTCGCCCGACGAATCGATCGACACCACGCGTTTGGCGCCGCCCTTGAGCGCTGCCAGCGAGAAGCCGCCGGTGTAGCAGAAGCAGTTCAGCACGTCGCGATCCTGCGCAAGCTGCTGCACCAGCAGGCGATTGTCGCGCTGATCGACGTAGAAGCCGGTCTTGTGGCCGTTGCGCACGTCGACGTGATAACGCACGCCGTTTTCGCTCGAAATCAGTTTTTCCGACGGCGCTTCGCCCGCCAGCACGCCGGTGATCTGTTCGAGCCCTTCCTTCTGGCGGATCGACACGTCCGAGCGTTCGTAGACGTTCGGGCAGCCCGTTGCGCCGGTCAGCGCCGCGACGATCGCTTCCTTCCACGCCTCGACGCCTGCCGCCATGAACTGGCAGACGAGCTGGCTGCGCTGGCCTTCGTCCTCGGCGACGTAGTGGTCGACGATCAGGCCGGGCAGGCCGTCGGCTTCGCCGAAAATCAGCCGCACGGCGCCGGTGTCGTGCACCATCGTCTGACGATGCGCGAGCGCGCGTTGCACGCGGCGCTTGAAGAACGCGTGATCGATCGGCTCGGTTTCGTCGAAGCTCCACACGCGGGCGCGGATCTGCGAATGCGGGCTGTAGGCGGCGCGCGCGAGGAAACGCCCGTCGTGCGCGCGCACCAGCACGGTGGCGCCGGCCGCGGGATTGCCGTCGACGCGATCGATCGCATTGGCATAAACCCACGGATGGCGGCGCAGCAGCGACTTTTCTTTCGACGGTTTGAGCGTAACGGTATTCATCAGGGTGTCAGCAGAGCAAAGGGCCGCGTGCGTGGTGCACACGGCGGTGAAGCGAAGGTGAAGACCGCAACCGCTAAAAGCGGAATCAGCCGCGTTTTTTGGCGCGCGGATGCGCCTGATCGTAGACGTGCGCGAGGTGCTGGAAATCGAGCGCGGTGTAGACCTGAGTGGCGGTGATGCTGGCGTGGCCGAGCAGTTCCTGCACCGCACGCAGGTCGCCGCTCGATTGCAGCACATGCGTGGCGAACGAATGCCGCAACACGTGCGGATGCACGTTGGCGGGAATGCCGGCGACCAGCGCCGCGCGCTTCACCCGGTCACGCACCACGTTCGGCGACAGACGATTGCCGCGCACCGACAGGAACAGCGGATGCGGATCGTGCTTCACCATCTGGTCGCGCACCTCGAGCCATGCGCGCAAGGCCTCGAGCGCCTTGCTGCCGACCGGCACGATGCGGCGCCGGTTGCCTTTGCCGAGCACTTCGACTTCAGCGGAATCGAGCTTGAGCCAGCCCGCGGAGCGGTAGCCGTCGGCATCGGCGAAACGGGCGTCGAGGCCGACCAGTTCGGACAGGCGCAGCCCCGACGAGTAGAACAGCTCCAGCATCGCGTGATCGCGCAAACCCTCGAGCGTGGCGGCGGGCGGGCTTTCCATCAGACGCGTTGCGTCGTCGACGGAAAGCGCTTTGGGCAATGTCCTGGCCTGTTTCGGCGCGCGTACTGTGGCGACCGGGTTGGCCGGCAAGTCGACGCGGCCCGCGAACCAGCGATAAAACGCGCGCCACACCGAGAGCCGATGGCTGATCGAGCGCGCCGTCAGCCCACCCGCGTGCGCGCGGGAAACGGCGCCGCGAATATCGACGGCGGTGAGGCTTTCGAGCGGCCGGCCTCTCGCCAGCAGCTTCAGTTCCGCGAGTTCGTGCGTGTAGCCGCGCAGCGTATGTGCCGATAGCCGCCGCTCGTGTTCGAGATTCGACAGATAGGCGGCGATCGGGTCGGCTTCGGTCACGATGGGCGGCGTTTGGGCGGATCGGCGTGGAATCGGCCTGGAATCGGCGCGCGATCAGCGCGGCAGCAGACGGCTCAGCGCCGCGCTTGCCAACGCGGCGATCTGCGTCAGGAAATCGGTGGCCATGCCGTCATGGAAGCGGCGCGGATCGGCTGAGCCCATCACCAGCAGGCCGAAGGTGGGCGCTTCTTCCTTGCCTTCGGGGTCGCGCAGCGCGAGCAGCGCGATCGACTCGGTGACGTGTACGGATCCGCTTGCGTTATCGGCCGCCGGCGCCGCGTCGTCCGCGACCGCCGACACTGCCGGCGCCAGCCAATGTGCCGCTTCGAAGCCGGTGTTCGCGCCGCAATACGGCGTGGTGAGACTGTTCGCGAAGATTCGCACTTCCTCGCCGACGTGGCGCGCGAAGTCGGCCTGAGTGTACGGTTCGGCGATGTCCCACACACGCAGCGTGGCTTGCGGCACATCGAAAATCTCGCGCAAGCCGTTGGCGATCGTGCGCGGCAGCGCATACGGATCGCGCTCGGCCATCACGCGGATGGTCCAGCGATTGAATTTCGACGCGATGCTGTCGTTCTCGTGGCCATAGCGAAGCAGCTCGGCGAGGCGCCGTTCGAGCAGTTTGTTCTTGTCGCGCAGCATTTCCATCTGCCGCTCCTGCAGCGACACCGCGGCTTTGCCGTGCGGGTTCGCAAGCCGGATGGTCGCGATCATTTCCGCGTGTTCGGCGAAGAATTCGGGATTGGCGAGCAGATATTCGGCGACTTCGCGATCGTTCATGGTTTCGGCTAAAGGACTACGGGACGACGCCTTCGGGCGACGCATCGGTCAATGGGTTGAGTGGGCCGTCGGCTGGTTAGCCGGCTAATCGGCCAGTTCGATTTCGCCTTCGAAAACGGTTGCCGCCGGGCCGGCCATCAGGAGCGGCGAGCCTTCCTGCGTGCTGTCCCACGAAATCGTCAGCTTGCCGCCGTGCGTGTGCACGAGGACCGGCGCATCGAGCAGCCCGCGGCGGATGCCGGCGGCCACCGCCGCGCAAGCGCCCGTGCCGCACGCCAGCGTTTCGCCTGCGCCGCGCTCATAGACGCGCAGTTTGATTTCGCTACGGCCGACAATTTGCATGAAGCCCGCGTTCACTCGCTGCGGGAAACGTGCATGCCGCTCGATCACCGGGCCGTCGGTCAGCACCGGGAAATCTTCGACGTCGTCCACCACCTGCACCGCGTGCGGATTGCCCATCGACACTGCCGAGATCCAGCGTGTCGCGCCGTTCACCTCGAGCGGCCAAAGCGTGTCGGCGCCTTCGCCTCGGCCTTCGAGACCCTTGGTGGCGAACGGCACACGCTCCGGGTCGAACACCGGCGTGCCCATGTCGACCAGCACCTCGCCGTTCTCCTGCATGGTCAGCGTGATGGTGCCGTTCTGAACCTGCACGCGCACGCTGCGCTTGTCGGTCAAGCCGGTATCGCGCACGAACTTGACGAAGCAGCGCGCGCCATTGCCGCAATGTTCGACCTCGCCGCCGTCGCAATTGAAGATGCGATAGCGGAAGTCGACGCCTTCGAGCGTGGGCTTTTCGACCAGCAGCAACTGGTCGGCGCCGACGCCGAAATGCCGGTCCGCGAGCGCGCGCACCTGTTCCGGCCTCAGGTTGACCGGTTGGGTGTAGCCGTCGAGCACGACGAAGTCATTGCCCGCGCCGTGCATTTTGGTGAATTTCAGTTTCATCACGCTATTGTAAGTGACGCGCCGGCAGGTGAGCCGAACGCCGCGCTATTTCAGCGTTTCGGTGCTTTTTCGACGCGATGTGCTCAGTACACGCTCGGCTGACCCGGCGGCCGGGTCTTGAAGCGCTTGTGAACCCAGTAATACTGCTCGGGGATGTGGGGAATCTGTTCTTCGAGGAAGGCGTTCATGCGACGCGCATCGATATCGTCGTCGCCGGAGGGGTAGTTGTCCCACGGCTTGAATACCTTCAACCGGTAGCCTTTGTAGTTCGGCAGCACTTCGCCGATGAACGGCACCACTTGCGCTTGTCCGACCTTGGCGAGCCGTCCGACGGCCGTCAGCGTGCATGCCTGTACGCCAAAGAACGGCACGAACGTCGAGTTGCGCATGCCGTAGTCCATGTCGGCGCCGAGCATGACGGGCTTATGATCGCGTAGCCAGCGAAGCACGATGCGCGCGCTGTCAGCGCGGCTTGCCATATCCGCGCCGAAGCGGCCGCGCGCGGCTATCGCTACGTCGTCGAGCACCTTGTTGGAGATCGGCTGATAGAGCGCGCCGCACTGCCGGCGCAGTGCGTGATTAATGAACACGGAGCCTGCCTCGATACCGACGAAATGCGCGCCAAGCAACAAGGTGGGCGGCATGTCGGGATCCAGCAGGTCGATCTCGCTATCCACCTGTACGAGCTTTTCGAGCTTCTTCGCAGAGCCGAACCACTGCACACTGCGCTCCACATAGCTGCGGATTGCATGGCGGAAGTGTTTTTGCGCGATCTCTGCGCGGTGCTCCTCGCTCCATTCCGGGAAACACAAGGTCAGGTTGATGTGAACGATGCGCTTACGGTTGCTGGGGATCTGATAGAGCAGCCAGCCAAGCCCGTCGCCCATTCTTGCAACGAGGCCGTACGGCAGCAGCGCTAAAAATTTCAGCAGCCCAATGGCCAGGTGGGCACCAATACGACTCAGCATGCCGCCCCTCCGTGTGGGGCGTCGAGCGACGCTTTGCTCAAGAAACCTGGAAACGGGTTGAAATACGGCACGGGTGAACACTCTGTGGCAATCAACGGAAGTCGCTATAATAAGGGCTTCGCCGAGTTAATAGACAACTTGCGGGGCGAAGCTGCCAGGCGCGCGATCCATGTGGGGCGCGTCTGACAGTCATGTAATCCGCTAAAGCGTCGCCGCTTCAAGGCTCCCGAAGCTGGCTACGTGAAACTCAACCGTAACCACAAAACAGGAGTCTGCAACGTGGCAAACGACTATCTCTTTACTTCCGAATCCGTCTCCGAAGGCCATCCCGACAAAGTCGCGGATCAGATTTCGGACGCAATCCTCGACGCAATCCTGACGCAGGACAAATATTCGCGTGTTGCAGCCGAAACGTTGTGCAACACGGGTCTGGTCGTGCTGGCCGGTGAAATCACCACCACCGCGAACGTCGATTACATCCAGGTCGCGCGCAACACGATCAAGCGCATCGGCTACGACAACACCGATTACGGCATCGACTACCGCGGTTGCGCGGTGCTCGTCGCGTACGACAAACAATCGCCGGACATCGCCCAGGGCGTGGACCGCGCGCACGACAACAACCTCGATCAAGGCGCCGGCGACCAGGGCCTGATGTTCGGCTACGCGTGCGAAGAGACGCCGGAACTGATGCCGCTGCCGATTCACCTGTCGCACCGTCTGGTCGAGCGTCAGGCTAATCTGCGCCGCGACGGCCGTCTGCCCTGGCTGCGTCCGGATGCGAAGTCGCAAGTCACCGTGCGTTATGTCGACGGCAAGCCGTATTCGATCGACACCGTCGTGCTGTCCACGCAACATTCGCCGGACATCGATCTGGCTACGCTGCGCGAAGCCGTGATCGAAGAAGTCATCAAGCCGACGCTGCCTGCCGAGCTCATCAAAGGCGACATCAAGTTCCTGGTGAACCCGACCGGCCGGTTCGTGATCGGCGGTCCGCAAGGCGATTGCGGTTTGACCGGCCGCAAGATCATTGTCGATACGTACGGCGGCGCGGCGCCCCACGGCGGCGGCGCGTTCTCGGGCAAGGATCCGTCGAAGGTCGACCGTTCGGCGGCGTATGCCGGCCGTTACGTGGCGAAGAACATCGTTGCCGCTGGTTTGGCGTCGCGCTGCCTGATTCAGGTGTCGTACGCGATCGGCGTGGCGCAGCCGACTTCGGTGATGGTCAATACGTTCGGCACGGGCCGCGTGTCGGACGCGACGATCACGAAGCTCGTGCAGGAGCATTTCGATCTGCGTCCGAAGGGCATTATCCAGATGCTCGACCTGCTGCGCCCGATCTACGAGAAGAGCGCGGCCTACGGCCATTTCGGCCGCGAAGAGCCGGAATTCACGTGGGAAGCCACGGACAAGGCTCTGGCGCTCGCCGAAGCCGCCGGCACGGAACCGGTCGCCGTGCTCGCAGAATAAGCGCGCGCAGTTCGCCGCGGTTCGCTCTAACGAAAAACCCCGCCGGCGCCAGCCAGGCGGGGTTTTTTTATTGGCTTTGCATACTCTGGCTTGCCGTCGGGCGGACGGTCCTGACGCCGCACAGCGAGCCGGCTTGCGGGCCGCGCCATGTGCTCGCCGCAAACAAGCTGCGGGCTGACGGCGCGGCTGGCGGTTGGCTTAGCGGCTAGCGAACGCGAACGCAAACCAGCCCGTGCTGCCGCTCGTCGACATCCGGCGCGGACGGCGGCTCGTGCTCTGAAGCGTGGCGACCGGTGCAAGGCGTGTGGCAGTCAACGCACGCATTGGCGTCGGTTTGCGCAGCAGCGTACGCAGCGAAAAGCGGCGCGAGCCGCTTTGTATGCGCAGAGCGGAAAAGAAGGTGTGGAACCAGGTGCGAATGCCGTCGACCGCTTTGGCGTCGCGCCATTGTTCACCGAGTGCGCGAGTGCGGGCGGAGTGGTGACGCAGCGCGCGTACCACATGGCGGCGCGCGGGGCGCGCCGCTTTCAACGCGGCGCGGGTAAGGCGGGTGCTCAGGAGAGTATGCATGGCTTCACAAGTGGGCAACGTGTCGCGCGACGGAAGGTGCATCAGAAGGAGCACCAAATGTGCCAACGGCGGTGTCGCGATGGACGGCGCGTAAGCCCGGGAATCGACTGGAAAGGGCACGGAGAACGGCGGAATCGGCCATGGCGGCCTGTGCACGCCGCCGAAGTGCGGGAAGTAGCGATCGACATGCATGCAGGCTACACGCGATTCGTGACGTCAGAAAGTCCGTTTTTACCCTGCGAATACGGGTTTTTACGGGCTTGGAATAGCCTGCATGCCTGTGGGGTCGCGCCCTTTGCGCCCGTCTATCGTGCGCGCTTGCCCTTACCAAGTGCGGTGCAATTCTGTCGCGCATGGAAGTCGTGCGTCAGGCTGCGGCTTGGTGGTGGGCGAAACTGCGCGCAGCCCGATCGCGCCCGTTTTACAATCCAGCATCAGCCAGTCGAAAGTAACGGAACACCCATGTCAGTTCACTCGAAAAAAGAACAGATTCAAACGTTGCGGGAGCAGGGCTTTGTCGTTGTGCCGGGACTGGTGTCGCCCGAGCGTTGCGGCGAACTGAAGCAGATTGCGGAGCGGCAATTGCAGGAAGCGGCGGCGCCGATCGAGTTCGAAGCGGATCTGCGCTATCCGGGTGCGCCGGAGTCGAAATATGCGCCGGGCGGGCATACGGTGCGGCGGTTGCTCGATGCGTATGGGCGTCATCCGAGTTTTGCGCGCTGGGCAACGGCGCCGGAAATTCGCGGCTGGATGGAGTTGTATTTCGGTGAGGAGCCGCGGTTATCGCGGGCGCATCACAACTGCATGATGACCAAGCACCCCGCCTATGGCAGTTTGACGGGCTGGCATCGCGACGTGAGGTATTGGTCGTTCGAGCGTGACGATCTGGTTTCCGTATGGCTCGCTGTCGGAGACGAAACTATCGATAACGGCGCGTTGTGGTTTGTGCCGAAGTCACATAGTGCTGCTTTCACTTCTGACCGGTTTGATGAAGCCAAGTTTTTTCGCTCCGATCTGGAGGAGAATCAGGCGCTGATTCGGACCGCTGTTTCGCCAGAACTCAAGGCCGGGGACGTGGTGTTTTTTCATTGCAATACACTGCATTCGGCCGGGAAGAATCTTAGCGATCGGGTTAAGTTTTCGCTGGTGTTCACCTATCACGGGGTGAGTAATGTCCCGTTGCCGGGGTCGAGGTCGGCTGCCAAACCCGAAATTGCTTTTTAGGTTTCTTGCCTTTGGCGGCGGCATTTGTTTGTGCGCCTACGGCGTTGCCTCGAGAACACAATAAGAAAACAAGGAAAAAGGCAACGCCGTGGGCGCACAGACATACAGCGCCGCGCTGGCAAAAGGACCTTACTTCCTCCGTCCCGAAACAGCCACCCCGGTCAATCCGGCAACAGTGGCGATAGCGCCACCCACAATCAGCATGATCGCCTTATTGGTCGGAGACCCAGTCAATACGCGCGAAACATCGCTGCTAACAGAATTGAACGCCTGGCCGCCGAAATACAACAACACAATCCCGCCGACAATCAACGCGATTGAAATCGCCTTCGTCATGATCCCTCCGATAAATCCGATCGGCCAAGTGTAGGGGACCAACGAGCAACCGTCCATCCTGCATACTGGGCTTCTGCGTGTAAAGCGCCGATTGGCTACCATAACAAAACTGCTTCACTCGAACATCGGATCAAAGCGTCGCCTCGCGGCACACGATCTCCCCGCGCCTGCACCTGTCGGGCGGCTCACCATCAAGGACTCCAGCAATGGCTTACGAAGCAGCTTCAGCACGCTATTCAGACATGCAATACCGCGTTTGCGGCAAGTCGGGTCTTAAACTGCCGGCGCTGTCATTGGGCCTGTGGCACAACTTCGGCGACACGACGCCGATCTCCACGCAGCGCGACATTCTGCGCACCGCCTTCGATCTGGGCATCACGCACTTCGACCTCGCCAACAACTACGGCCCCCCGTACGGCAGCGCCGAAACGAATTTCGGCCGGCTCTTCAGAGACGATTTCAAACCGTATCGCGACGAACTGCTGATCTCGTCGAAGGCCGGTTGGGATATGTGGCCGGGGCCGTACGGTCAGGGCGGCGGCTCGCGTAAGTACATTCTCGCGAGCCTCGATCAGAGCCTGCAACGCATGGGTCTCGACTACGTCGACATCTTCTATTCGCATCGTTTCGACGCCGACACGCCGCTCGAAGAAACCGCAGGCGCATTGGCAAGCGCCGTCCAGCAGGGCAAGGCGCTGTACATCGGTATTTCGTCGTACTCGGCAACCAAGACGCTCGAAATGGCGAAGCTGCTCGCCGAATACAAGGTGCCGCTGCTGATCCATCAGCCGGCGTACAACATGCTCAACCGCTGGATCGAGCGGGAACTGCTGGATACGCTCGACCAGGTCGGCGCGGGCAGCATTGCGTTCACGCCGCTCGCGCAGGGCTTGCTCACCAGCAAATATCTCAACGGCGTGCCGGAAGACGCGCGTGTCAACAAGCCGGGTGGCGGTTCGCTGAAGCAGGAGCACCTGAGCCCGCAGAACATCGAACACGTGCGCAAGCTCAATGACATCGCACAGCGTCGCGGACAAAGCCTCGCGCAAATGGCGCTGGCCTGGGCGTTGCGCGATCAGCGCGTCACGTCGGTGCTGATTGGCGCGAGCCGTGCCGAGCAGGTGCGCGAAAACGTCGGTGCGCTGAAAAACCTCGCGTTCTCGAAAGACGAACTGGCGGAAATCGACCGCTATGCGACCGAAGGCGGCATCAACCTGTGGGAAAAGCCGTCGACCGATCAGGCGATCTGAGCCTGACGGCTTTCTCATCGCGGGAATGGACATGGAAAAGCCGCCGTGCTGAACTGCGGCGGCTTTCTTCATAGCCGCGCCAAAGGCGCGCAACTTCAACGCAGCGACCGCAGCCACGGCGTTCAGTCCACCGAACCATCTGCGATGGCAATCAGAGGCAATCAGAGCGTCTTCGCCGGACCCCGCTACACCAGCGCAGGCAACCCTTCGACCAGCACGACCGCGAACACCACGCCGATGAGCGCGCCAAGCACGCGTAGCGCGTTGTGCCGCAATTCCGTCTTGCAGGGGAGCGCACCGACAAACAAAGCGCCAGCCAGCGCCATCGGAATGACCAGGATGAAATCGCCGATCGTGAAGTAGGTCGTCATACCCGTCTCCTTATGTGGTATCAGCGGCGGCAGCGGCTCTATTTCTGGAGTCATGCGCTGCCAACGCCCGGTTCGAGTATAGGCGACCGTTAGCTCGGCATAACGGCGCTTTGCGGCGCTGCAACGCCTATTCGCAGACTGCTGAAGCCAGTCCGGCAAGGCGCGCAGCGATTATTGCGGCGCAGCAAACGGGCCTCGATCTGTGAAGCGTTTGCTTACGCTGGCCTTACTTTTCAAGCCTCTTCAATGCGCGGCAGATCGCCGGTCATGCCACGACGCGTTCACATTCGCGCAATCGAATCGCCGCCACGATGCCGGTACATGCTGCGCTAAACGCGTTGGCGAGGCGAGTGCGCGATTTTGGTACCCCGCCGCCTCAGGGTTTATGATGGTCCCGTTACGACGCGTTGTGCCCGGATCATCGGCTTGGCGCGCCGTAACGGAACAGGGCGAACCGACGGGTGAACTGCCTTTTGTTCGCGCTTTCCATGGCCCCGCAAAACGGGAACAATGACACGAACCTCTCACGCGCATCACGCGAAGCAGATTGGGTGCGTACGCAACGTTATAGGCGAAGCGGCGCTTTTATCATCACCTTGACCGGCAGGGAATCCATAAAGCCGGCTATGGGAGAAACGGGGAAACATCATGCAAATCGGTTCCATTGTCCGATCGGTGCATATCGCCGTGCCGCAAGGCGCGCGCGGGATCGTCATGCGCATTCTCGGCGACATGGCCATGGTGGCGTGGTATGCCGGCGAGCCCGGCGCTTCGCCGCAACTGAACACTGAACCCTTTTTCCTTGAAGACCTGATCGATACGGGCGAGCTTGTGCGCCCGTCGAGCGCGCAGATGCATTGAAGGCAGTTTGAGCATGATTCGTGGTGGCTGCAGGTGGCTGTAACCCCCAAGCCGGGCCGCCGCCCTCGTCTTTGACGGCGGCGCGGCGCACAATGCGGGCATGAACGATATTCTCGACTCACAGGACGGCGCCGACAGCGCCGTTCCTTTCGCCCGGCTCAAGCCGGAAATTGTGCTCGACGCGCTCGACAGCGTGCTCAGCACGGTCGGCGTGCGCACCGACGGGCGCATGCTGCCGCTCAACAGTTACGAGAACCGCGTGTATCAGGTGGGCGTCGAAGACGGCCCGCCGGTGGTCGCGAAGTTCTATCGTCCCGAGCGCTGGAGCGACGAAGCCATTCTCGAAGAACACAACTTTGTCGCCGATCTCGCCGCGCGTGAGATTCCGGCGGTGCCCGCACGCGTCTTCGAAGGCCGTACGCTGCATGCGTTCGACGGTTTTCGCTTCTCGATCTTCGAGCGCCGCGGCGGCCGCGCGCCGGATCTGGACCGGCGCGACACGCTCGAATGGCTGGGCCGTTTTATCGGCCGCATCCATGCGGTTGGGCAGACGCAAAACTACACCGAGCGCCCGACGCTCGACATCCACACGTTCGGCTACGAGCCGCGCGACTTCCTGCTCGCGCAGCGCTTTGTCCCGGACGATGTGCGCACCGCGTGGGAAACCGTGGTGAACCTCGCGCTCGAAGGCGTCGAACGCGCATTCGAACGGGCCGGCGAGATTCGCATGCTGCGAATGCACGGCGATTGTCATCCGAGCAATGTGCTGTGGACCGACGCAGGCCCGCATTTCGTCGACTTCGACGATAGCCGGATGGGGCCGGCGATACAGGATTTGTGGCTGCTGCTGCCGGGCGAGCGCGCGGAAGCATCGCGTGCGCTGACGGATCTGCTCGCCGGCTACGAAGACTTCTGCGACTTCGAGCCGCGCGAACTGTATCTGGTCGAGGCGCTGCGCACGCTGCGGCTGATTCACTATCAAGCGTGGCTTGCGCGCCGCTGGGACGATCCGGCGTTTCCGGCGGCGTTTCCGTGGTTCAACACGCAACGCTATTGGGAAGACCGCATCCTCGAACTGCGCGAGCAGCTTGGCGCGATGCAGGAAGGGCCGCTCTGGCCGGTTTGAGCGTCTGCTGCATTGATGTAACGCGTTGCGATTGAGGAAACGCGTCAATTGTGTAATGATATCCATTCTCAATTGAAAGGTATCGCCAGCTTCTGTCACATTTCTCCTCCTCTGTGACTGCCAGCCAGCCTCTCAGCCGGGCGGCCTGGACCGTAAGCCGGGTTGTCCGGCCCTTTCCTTCGACACTTCAATGACCGCTGGTGTGAGCGTGCGCTTGGCCGTTGCGCACCGGCGATGGTTTAAACCGCTGCGCCTGGAGCCTTGATTTGAACGCGCCTGAATCGACCGATCTGAAACCCGCTGCGGCTGCTGGCGGCACGCATTACGCCGCGCATGCGCCGGAGCGCGGCCGTCACCTGATGGACGATGCCGAGCAGGCCGCGCGGCGCCAGCGTTCACGGCGGGCGAACTTCATCAAGTGGCTGCGCAAGGTGCATGGCTGGGTTGGGTTGTGGGGCGCGGTGCTTGGCTTGATGTTCGGCGCGACGGGGTTTTTGCTGAACCACCGGGGCGGCCCGTTGAAGGTGTCGTCGGGGGAGCCTCAGGTTGAGGAGATGCAGATTCCATTGCCGCAGAAGAAGTTGACCTCGCCAATGGAGATGGCGAAGTGGCTCAAAGGCGAGTTGAAATTTGACGGCAAGCCGGGGAGAGTGAAGCGCGAGCCCGCGCATCCTGTCGCCTGGGGCGATCGCAGTATGATGCAGCCGGAATTCTGGCAAGTCGGGATTAATGGGCCTGCTGAGAGTGTGCAGGCCGAATATTGGGTTGGGAATGGGTTTGTCGCGGTGAAACGCACGCAGAACTCGTTTCTTACCACGATGAATAATCTGCATCGCGGTGTCGGATTGAGCGTCGGGTGGGTTTTGCTGATCGATACGATCGCTGGTGGAATGATTTTGCTTTCGTTGACCGGCGTTTTGTTGTGGACTGAACTCAATAAGCGTCGCTTGATTGGGGTGGTTTTGATTGGCGGTTCTGTGGCGGCCGCTGTTGTTTGCGGATTAATGTGATTGGGTTTTTGCCTGCGCGGCATTTTTCTCTGCGCCGTGGGCGAACAGAAAAATGCCGCCGCCAAGGGCAACATCAAACGCTACAAGCCGCACCTCCGGAAGCGGCAATCTCCCGCGCGGCCTTGGCGCCTTCCACCTGAAGCAAGGTCGGCAAAGAAACCCCGTTTTTAGCCGCCGTCACCTCGGCGAGAATAGAAACAGCGATCTCCGGCGGCGTGCGGCTGCCGATATAAATCCCAACCGGCCCATGCAGCCGGGCCAATTCAGCCTCGTTCAGATCGAACTCCTTCAGCCGCTCGCGCCGCGCCGCATTATTGCGCCGCGAGCCCAGCGCACCAACATAAAACGCCGGCGTCTTCAACGCTTCCATCAAAGCGAGATCATCCAGCTTCGGGTCATGCGTTAGCGCAATCACTGCGCACCGCTCATCGAGCTTCATCTCGATCACCGTATCGTCCGGCATCGTGCGGACAATCTTCGTGCCGGGAATATCCCACTCCTCGGTGTACTCCTCGCGCGGATCGCACACGGTCACCTGATAATCGAGCCCAACCGCGATATGGCACAGATAACGCGACAACTGTCCCGCGCCGATCACCAGCATCCGGTAGCGCGGGCCGTGAATCGTCAGCAGGCGCTCGCCGTCGAAATGCACGCCGTCAGTCGCCTGCGCCGCATCGAGCCGGACAGCGCCCGTCGCCATGTCGACTTCGCGCGCCACCAGCCGGCCGTCCTCCACCGCGCGGCATAGCGCCGCGATGCCGCTTTGCGGCGTCAGCGGCTCCAGCACCAGCTGGATCGTCCCGCCGCAAGGCAAGCCAAAGCGATGAGCTTCTTCCGCGGAGATGCCGTACTTGACCGCCTCCGGATGTGTCTGCTCGATACCCTTTTGCCGCACGCGGTCGATCAGGTCGTCTTCAATGCAGCCGCCCGATACCGACCCGACCACCAGACCATCGTCGCGCACCGCCAGCATCGCGCCTTCGGGACGCGGCGACGAGCCCCACGTCTTCACCACCGTCACCAGTAGCGCGCGATGCCCTTCTTCGAGCCAGCGCGCGCTGGACTTCAGGACCTCGAGATCCACGCTGTCCATGATCTCTTCCTTTTCGTTTCCTTGCCGCCGGACCCAGAGTCCGCAGCCTCAGTCGATTCCGTATTCTGCGGCGCCGTTTCCGCCGCCGCACTTTGCCCGTCATCCTCGGCAATCGAGGCAGTCGCGCCGTCACGTTCGCCGCCTACCTGCGCGCTGAAGCGCTTGAAAAATTCGCCGGCGATCTTACGCGCGGCGCCGTCGACGAGCCGCGAGCCGATCTGCGCCAGCTTGCCGCCGACCTGGGCGCTCGCCGTGTACATCAGCTTCGTCGCGGCTTCGCCTTCAGGTTCGAGCGTGACGCGCGCATTGCCCTTGCCGAAGCCCGCCGCGCCGCCCTGGCCTTCGAAGACGACGGTGTACGCGTTCGGCGCGTCGATATCGGTCAGCAGCATACGCCCTTTGAAGCGCGCCTTCACTGGACCCACCGACGCGCTCATCACCACCGTGTACGCATTTTCGCCATCCGCCTCGATGCTCTCGCAACCGGGAATTGAGGCGTGCAGGATCCCGGTGTCGTTCAGCGCCTCCCATGCGCGCTGCTGCGAAATCGGCAGCGTATAGGTTTCGGTCAGTTCCATGGCATTGCTCCTGCGATTGTCGTGGCGGATACGGCGAGACGAGGCGCGCGCGTGAGTTGCGCGAGGTCGCGGCCGAACGCCGCCAGACTGTCTAGATTATGAGCCGGACGATGCGCATCGACATACGGCAGGATCGCCTGCACGCCGCGCGCCTTCGGTGAAAAGCCGCTAAAACGCAGCAGCGGATTGAGCCAGATAATGCGATGCGCGAAGCGGCGCAGGCGCGCCATTTCGGTGTCGAGCACGTCGATCGCTTCGTGATCAAGGCCGTCGGTCACGAGCAGAACCGTGGCCCGGCCGCTCAGCACGCGGCGAGCCCAGCGTCGGTTGAATTCGGCGAGCGCGGCGCCGATCCGTGTGCCGCCCGACCAGTCGACCACCTGATCGGTGAGCGCGGCGATCGCGACGTCGGGATCGCGCTCGCGCAGCGCCCGCGTCGCATTGGTGAGACGCGTGCCGAACAGGAACACCTGCAAGCGCTCGCGCGATTGCAAAAGCGCGTGGCAAAAGTACAGCACCGCGCGCGAATAATTGCTCATCGAGCCGGATATGTCGAGCAGCAGCACCAGCGGCGGCTTACGTTCGACCACCGCGCGATACTTCCACACCGTCCAGTCGCCGCCCGCGCGCACCGCGTGCCGGGCGCTCGCGCGCAAGTCCGCATGCGTACCGCGCGAGGCGGCCTTCAGACGGCGCGTCGGCTCGGTGGCGAGCGGCAGGCGCTGGCTGCGGATCAGATGGCGCAGCGTGCGCCATTCGTCGGCGGAAAGGGTGTCGAAATCGCGATGACGCAGCCGCTCTTCCGCGCTGAAGGTGACGTGCGCGTGGAGTTCATGCTGCTCGGTTTCCGGCGGCGGCTTGCCGTGCGGCGACGGCGGCGCGCGTATCGCGAGCGCGTCGGCGAGACGGTTGTTGCGCCTGGGCGGCGGCAAGCCGTCGCGGACTTTCGGCAACAGCAGCGCACGCAGCTTGCCTTCCCAGTCCGGGTCGCGCCAGAACAACTCGAAGGCGGCGTTGAACAGGTCGCGCTGATCCGGCGCGGAGACCAATAACGCGGCGAGGGCGGCGCGCACATCGTCGCGGCGGCCGAGGTCGATCCAGTGCAACGCGGCGAGCGCATCGGCGGCTTGCGCGGGCGACATCGGCAAGCCCGCGCCGCGCAGCACGCGCACAAAATGCACGACGTTGCGAGCCAGGATTGGAGCGCCTGCTGCATCCCCGGCTTTCTCGCCGGCTTTTTCGGTTCGATGCGTACCGGCTGCCGAAGCGCCGCTGCCCGTGTGCTTCGTCTGGGTCACCGTCTGGGTCACCGCCTGGCTGATGGGCTGAATCATCGCCGCTACTCCGGCATCGCGAGACATTGCGCGATCTGCGCGGCATCGACGCGCGCCAGATCGTCCTGATACTTGAGCAGCACGCCCAAGGTGTTCTGCACCGACTGCGGATCGAGCTCGGTCACCGACAGCGCCTCCAGCGCGCGGCACCAGTCGATCGTTTCGGCGATGCCGGGCGCCTTGAACAGATCCATGCTGCGCAGCCGATGCACGAAATCGACGGCGCGCCGTTGCAGTTCCGCAGACGTTTGCGGCGCTCGCGCGGCGACGATCTCCAGTTCGCGATCGCGCTCCGGATAGCCGATCCATTGATACAGACACCGGCGCTTCAACGCGTCGTGCACTTCGCGCGTCCGGTTCGACGTCATCACGACGAGCGGCGGCTGCGCCGCGCGCACCGTGCCGTACTCGGGAATCGATACCTGGAAGTCCGACAGCAGTTCAAGCAGGAACGCTTCGAACGGCTCGTCGGCGCGGTCGATTTCGTCGATCAGCAATACGCGCCGCGCGTCCGGATGATGTTCGTCGGGCAGCAGCGCCTGCAACAGCGGACGCTTCAGCAGGAATTCGCCGCGATACAGCGTGTCGTTGCCCGGCCGCTCGCCGGCGGCTTCGGCCAGACGCAGCGCCATGATCTGCCGCGGATAGTCCCACTCGTAGAGCGCGCTGGCGGTGTCGAGCCCTTCATAGCATTGCAGCCGCAGCATCGAAGTGCCGAGCATGCCTGCCGCGGCCTTAGCGAGCTCGGTCTTGCCGACGCCCGGCTCGCCTTCGACGAACAAGGGCCGCTCCATGCGCAACGCGAGATACAAGGCGGTGGCCAGCTCGCGGCTGGCGAAGTAGTTCTGGGCGGCGAGTTGCGCGAGGGTGTCGTCGATTGAGGCAGGCTGCATGGCGTTCCTGAATTCGCACGGTGAGAAGCAACACTGCGCGCGGCCGTATCGCGTGAGCGAGCGAACGCGGCTGTCGCGTCGTGCGAGGCACGCCGCGTCAGCCGCCAACGGCTAGCCGTTCGCCTTCACGACCGCTCGCGCTGCCAGCACCGGAATCAGATGCGCGCGATAGTCGGCGCTCGCGTGCATGTCGGTGTTCAGATTGGCTGCCGGCACGGTGACCGCGCGCGCGGCCTCGGGCGTGAAATTCGCCGTCAGCGCGCTTTCCAGCTCCGGCACACGAAATATCGAAGCCGCCGCGCCTGTCACCGCGACGCGCACGCCGCTTGCGAACTTCGCGACGAACACGCCGACCAGCGCGAAGTGCGAAGCCGGGTTGTCGAATTTTTCGTACGCCGCCCGTTCCGGCACCGGAAACTCGACGGCGGTGATCAGCTCGTCGGGCGCCAACGCGGTCTCGTACATGCCGACGAAGAAATCGCCCGATGAAATCCGCCGCCGGTCCGTGACGATGGTGGCGTCCAGACCCATCGCCGCCGCCGGATAGCATGCCGCCGGATCGTTGTTCGCGAGCGAGCCGCCGATCGTGCCGAGCGCGCGCACCTGGCGATCGCCGATGTGTGCGGCGAGATTCGCGAGCGCGGGCAACACGCGCCGAAGCTCGGCGTGCTCCGCCACGTCCGCGTGACAGACGGCGGCGCCGATCGTCACCGTTTTTGCGTCGACGGTGATCGCCTTGAGCGCCGGAATCCGCGTCACGTCGATCAGTTGCGAGGGCTGCGCGAGCCGCAGGCGCATGGTCGGCAACAGGCTTTGTCCGCCGGCGATGAACTTCGCTTCGCTGTCGGCTGCGATGGCCGCGGCGGCCCCTTTGGGATCCGCGGCGCGTTGATACTCGAATGCATACATGTCGAATGCTCCCGCTCAGAATCTCAGTTGGGTTGCTGCGCGGCGCGAATCGCGGACCACACGCGATGCGGCGTCGCCGGCATTTGCAGGTCGGTCACGCCGAGCGGCGCGAGCGCGTCGATGATCGCGTTGATCACCGCCGGCGGCGAGCCGATCGCCCCCGCCTCGCCGCAACCTTTCACACCGAGCGGATTGTGCGTGCACGGCGTGCCCTTCGCGGTTTCGACGGTGAAGTCCGGCAGATCGGACGCATGCGGCATCGCGTAGTCCATGTACGAGCCGGACAGCAGCTGGCCGCTCTCGTTGTCGTACACGCAGCGCTCCAGCATCGCCTGGCCGATGCCCTGTGCCAGTCCGCCATGCACCTGGCCTTCGACGATCATCGGGTTGATCACGTTGCCGAAATCGTCGACCGCGGTGAACTGCTGGATCCGGCTGACGCCCGTCTCAGGATCGACCTCGATCTCGCAGATATACGCACCCGCCGGATATGTGAAGTTGCTCGGATCGTAGAACGCGCTTTCCTCGAGGCCCGGTTCGAGCACGTCGAGCGGGTAGTTGTGCGGCACATAAGCGGCGAGCGAGATGTCGGCGAACGCCTTGGTGCGATCGGTGCCCGCGACGCGGAATACGCCGTCCTTGAACTCGATGTCTTCCACCGCGGCTTCGAGCAGATGCGCGGCGATTTTCTTCGCCTTGGCTTCGACCTTGTCGAGCGCCTTCATGATCGCCGAGCCGCCAACCGCGATCGAGCGCGAACCATAAGTGCCCATGCCGAACGGAATGCGGCCAGTGTCGCCGTGCACGATCTCGACGCTTTCCAGCGCAATGCCGAGCCGGTCCGCGACCACTTGCGCGAAGGTCGTCTCGTGGCCCTGGCCATGACTGTGCGAGCCGGTGAACACGGTGACCGTGCCGGTCGGATGCACGCGAATCTGGCCGACTTCGAACAGCCCCGCGCGTGCGCCCAATGCACCCGCGATGTTCGACGGCGCCAGTCCGCAGGCTTCGATGTAGCACGAGTAGCCGAGGCCGCGGCGCTTGCCGTTCCTTGCGGATTCCTGCTTGCGGGCTTCGAAGCCTTTTACGTCCGCGAGTTCGAGCGCGCGCGCGAGGATCGTGTCGTAGTCGCCGGTATCGTAGGTGAGGCCGACCGGCGTCGCATACGGAAAGGTGCGGATGAAATTGCGGCGACGGATTTCGGTCGGATCGAGCTTCATCTCGCGCGCGGCGGTTTCGACCAGACGCTCGACGACATACGTCGCTTCGGGACGGCCCGCGCCGCGATACGCGTCGACGGGAACGGTGTTGGTGAAGACCGCTTTCACCTCGGCATAGATGGCGGGCGTCGTGTACTGTCCGGCGAGCAGCGTCGCGTACAGGATGGTCGGCACGCTCGACGCGAACGTCGACAGATACGCACCCATGTTGGCGATCGTATGGATGCGCATGGCGAGGAACTTGCCGTCGGCATCCATGGCCAGTTCGGCTTTGGTCACGTGATCGCGGCCGTGCGCATCCGACACGAACGCTTCCGAGCGCTCGGCGGTCCATTTGACAGGACGGCGAATCTTCTTCGAGGCCCACGTGAGCGCGACGTCTTCGGCGTACAGGAAGATCTTCGACCCAAAGCCGCCGCCGACGTCCGGCGCGATGACGCGCAGTTTCGATTCCGGCAGCGACAGCACGAACGCTGCCATCAGCAAGCGCTCCACGTGCGGATTCTGATTCGCGACGTAGACCGTGTAGCTGTCGTCTTGCGGCGAATAGCTCGCGTTGACCGCGCGCGGTTCGATCGCGTTCGGAATCAGGCGGTTGTTGACGATGTCGAGCGTGGTGACGTGCGCGGCTTTGGCGAACGCGGCGTCGGTCGCGGCTTTGTCGCCGTGGCCCCAGTTGTAGCAGACGTTGCCAGGTACTTCGTCGTGGACCGCCGGTTGGCCGGGGTCCGCTGCATGCGCGGTGTCGACGACGGCGGGCAGCACGTCGTAGTCGACCTCGATCAGTTCGGCGGCGTCTTTCGCGGCCTTGAGCGAATCGGCGATCACGAGCGCGACCTGGTCGCCGACGTGGCGCACTTTCGTATGCGCGATCACCGGATGAGGCGGCTCGTTCATCGGCTTGCCGTCGATGCTGTGGATCAGCCAGCCGCACGGCAGGCCGCTGACGTTGTCGGCGGCCATGTCCGCGCCGGTGAAGATCGCGATCACGCCGGGCGCCTGTTTGGCCGCGGTGGTATCGATGCTGTTGATTTTCGCGTGTGCGTGCGGCGAGCGCAGGAACACGGCGTAGGTTTGCTGGGGCAGGACGACGTCGTCGGTATATTGGCCGTTGCCGGTCAGGAACCGATAGTCTTCCTTACGTTCTACGGATGCGCCGATCAGGCGATGCGTTTCGGGTGCGTTCATCGTCGGCTCCTCAGGCGGTTGCTTGGGCGGTGGCCGACGCGCCGGCGTGGGCCGTGCCGGAGGACTTCATACCGGCCGCGCCTTCGAGCACGGCTTTGACGATGTTGTGATATCCCGTACAGCGGCACAGATTGCCGTCGAGCTCGGCGCGCACCTCGTCGCCGGTGAGGTCGGGCTGGCGTTGCACGAGCGGGATGGCGCTCATCACCATGCCCGGCGTGCAGAAGCCGCACTGCAAGCCATGACAGTGTTTGAAAGCCGCTTGCATCGGATGCAGGGCGCCGTCTTTCGCGAGCCCTTCGATGGTGGTGACTTCTGCGCCCTCGGCCTGGACCGCGAGGATATTGCAGGATTTGATCGCGCGGCCGTTCAGGTGGACCGTGCATGCGCCGCACTGGGCCGTATCGCAACCGATGTGCGTGCCCGTCAGGCGGAGTTGATCGCGAAGGAACTGGACAAGCAGGGTGTTAGGTTCGATTGATGCGCTGATGGGCGCGCCGTTCACCGTCAGACTGATGCTGATCGCCATGGAGTGTCTCCTGATGGGGTGAGATCGGACCTTTTTGTTTCTTGCCTTCGGCTGCCAGTTCGTGGGGTCCGATGCGGGGTTTTTCTCTTTTTTATGGGTCTGGCGAAAAGTAAAGCACAAATCGGGCGGTGGCGCTATGAGGGGAAGTGTGTTGGTTTTTTTGCGCGGGCCGCAGGCACATAGACCAGTGCGGCCGCCAAGGGAGAAAACCAGAACCTCAGCACGCCTGCGCTAATTTCGAATTCCGGCGTGAATAACCAAAATAAATAACCATGCCAATGAGAAGCCAAACCACAAACGCCGCCCAGGTCACCGCCTGAAGATTGACCATCAGAAACAGACAGGACGCCACGGCCAGCACCGGCACAACCGGCACGCCGGGGCAGCGAAACGCGCGAGGCAACTCGGGATGCGTCTTCCGCATGACGAGAACTGCAATCGACACCATCGAAAACGCGGCCAACGTGCCGATGTTGATCAGCTCAGCCAACACGTTCAACGGCACCAGCGCGCCAATCAAGCCAAAGAAAATCCCCACCATCCACGTAGTAAAGAACGGCGTAGCAAACTTCGGATGCACGCGCGAAAGCCGCGCAGGCAACAACCCGTCCCGCGACATCGCGAAGATCACCCGCGTCTGGCCATAAGCCATCACCAGAATCACCGTCAGCATGCCCAGCACGGCGCCAAGGTCGATAAAACCGGCCACCCACTTCTGACCCGCCACCTGTAACGCGTAAGACACCGGGTGCGAAATATTGGCGAACTGCGCTGACGGCACGATCCCCGTGACCACGGCCGCCACGGCCACGTACAACACCGCGCACACGCCCAGCGACGCAATGATCCCGATCGGCAGATCGCGCCTGGGATTCTTCACTTCCTCCGCGGCGGAAGAAACCGAATCGAAGCCGATGAACGCGAAGAACATCACCGCCGCAGCGCCGAATACGCCGTTCCAGCCGTTCGGCATGAACGGATGCCAGTTGGCCGGCGTCACGTGAAATACGCCGACTGCAATCACCAGCAGCACCACGACAACCTTGATCGCCACCATGATGTTGTTGATCCGCGCGGATTCGCGCACGCCGACTGACAACAGCGCAGTGATCGCTATCATCACGAGGAACGCGGGCAGATTGAAGAGCGTCTCGTGGCCGGGTAAAGCGCCTGGCGCCGCCGACAGGACCACCGGCAGCGTCACGCCAAAGCCCGACAGCAACGATTGCAGGTAGCCCGACCAGCCGACTGACACGGCCGAAGTCGCCAGCCCATACTCGAGCATCAAGTCCCAGCCGATGATCCACGCGGCCAGCTCGCCGAGCGTCGCGTACGAGTACGTGTAGATGGAGCCCGCAACCGGAATGGTCGACGCGAATTCGGCGTAGGCGAGCGCTGCAAAGCCGCACGCGAGCGCCGCGATCAGGAACGAGATCATCAGTGCCGGGCCGGCCTGGACCGCGCCCGTGCCGGTCAGCACGAAAATGCCGGTGCCGATGATGGCGCCCACCCCGAGGAAGGTTAGATCGAGTGCGCCGAGCGCTTTCTTGAGGCCGGCGCTCTGAGCGCTCGCCGCGAGCATGTGCTCGACGCTCTTCTTGCGAAACAGGGACATTGGCGGTGGTCTCCAGTAGTGCACGCATCTTGCGCGCCGAATGTCGGGAAACCCGCGATTTTAACGGATGCGCGCCGTTGCACCGTTTTGGGACAGTGCTTTCAGGCGCCGTGCGGTGGGAGGAAGGCGACCGGCCTCAGCCCGTCATCGCCGGATTCAGGTCGACGAGACGGTTGCTCATCACATAGAAGGTCAGCTCCGCGTTGTTGCGCAGCTTCATCTTTTCGAGCAGCCGGGTCCGGTACACGCTGACCGTCTTCACCGACAACGATAGCGCCGTGGCGATGTCGGTCAGCCGTTTGCCCGACGCCAGCATGCAGAGCGTCTGATATTCGCGATCGGAGAGCTTTTCGTGCGGCAATTGCTCGCCGTCGAATGAGACGTAATCGGCCAGCGCTTCGGCCATCGCCGGGCTGACGTATTTGCGGCCCGCCGCGACCTGCTGGATCGCCCCGATCATCTGCGCGGCGTCGACGGTTTTCGACAGGTAGCCGGCGGCGCCCGCCTTCAAGGCGCGCACGGCGTACTGGTCCTCGCGGTACATCGAGAACATCAGTACGGCCACGCGCGGCGCCTTGCGCTTCAGACGCTTGAGCACTTCGACGCCGTTCATGTCGGGCAGCGAAATGTCGAGCAACACCACGTCGTAGCTGTGTTTGGCGACTTCGTCGAGCGCTTCGGCGCCGCTTTGCGCCTCGGTGACTTCGCGCGCCACGCCGCGGTCGAGCAGCAACTGGCGGACGCCTTGGCGGACCACCGCGTGGTCGTCGGCGAGCAGGATGCGCAGGCTCATGACGGCGTACTCACGATTGAAGCGCGCGGCGGTCGGCGTCCGGCGCGCTCGCCAGCATCGCGTCCCACGCAAAGCGTGCGTACACGGCAGTGCCGCGCATCTCCTTGCCGCTCTCGCCACGGCGGCCGCCGCTGCGCCGGGCGCTGCCGATGCGCAACGTGCCGTCGAAGGCGGCGCAGCGCGCCCGCATGCCGCTCAGGCCGAAATGGCCGCGGCGGGCGCGGGCGTTGCGCGTCAAGCCGATGCCGTCGTCGCTGACGATCAGCGTCAGATGACGGCGGCTGGTTTCGAGCCGCACGTCGGCGGCCTCGGCGCGCGCGTGCCTGGCGATATTGTTCAGCGCTTCCTGGGCGACCCGGAACACGGCGAGCGTCGCGTCGGCGGGCAGGCGTGTGAGCCGCACGTCGGCGGCGCAGACCAAACTTGTGCGCAACTGGGTGCGCGTGGCGAAGTCGCCGGTCCATTGCGCCAGCGCGCCGACGATGCCGGCATCCAGCGACGGCGCATGCAGCTCCGCCACGGCCTGGCGGCTCGCGATGCAGACAGCGTCGAGCGAACGGTTCGCGACTTCGAGCGCGGCGGCGCATTGCGGCGGCGCGTCGGCGGGCAGCCAGGTCTCGACGCTGGCGAGCGCAAAGCGCGTGGCGGTCAGCTCGGCGCCCACGCTGTCATGCAGTTCGCGCGCCACGTGGCGGCAGGCCGCTTCCTGCGCCTGCACGAGTTCGGCCGACAGTTCGCGCACGCGAGCGTGCAGCCGCGCCAGTTCGCGCTCGGCGGCGGATGGCGGCGCGGATTGCTGCGCGGCGCGACGGTGAAGTGACGCGGACGTCGAAACTGGGGCTGAAGCGGCGTGCCGGGCCGTGACGTCGGCCGCGAACGAGCCCGCCGCGGCCGCAACGACTCCATCACGACCCAGAGAGGGCGGAATGTGCGCACTGAACGGGACGACAGTCGACGTATCCATGACTTTCCCTCTCAGGAAGCGGTGCGAACGGCGAAGCGAGTGTGCGTCGGCGGTGCGAAGACGAAAGAACGCATGCGAGTCTCTGGCCTCCAGATATGCCCGCGATGCCAATGGCACGGCGGGCAAATTGCTACAGCGCGGCGTAACGGAATTTACATTCGGTAACAAACGGGTCGTACGACGACAAGCATGTCAAAGCGACCGATCGTGCGCCGCGATGATATCTCAAAAAAAAGAAAAAATGCAGGTACACCAAGGGTTAGCGCCTAAATCTCACGCAATGGGTGATGTATGGCAAGGTCGTGCTTGTAGGAATAATTCCGACGAAAAATGTCAAAACATATAACGGCATTTGTAACGGCAGAACGTATGTGGCTCGGGCCGTCATTCGGCGGGCGCGCGGCGCAGCCGCCACGGGTGGCGCAGGGTCGGCGCATCGGTGCGCCACTCTTTCAGGACGACGGAGATGGCGAGGCCTTCGGCGTCGGCGAGGGTTCACACGCGTTTCCCTCGTGCGTGGTTGTTGGCCATTCTGACTTCAGACGCAATAAAAAAGGAGCCCGAAGGCTCCTTTCTGCTGAGTACGCGGCGGCGGCCGCGGATCGGGACGTCCGGCTCAGCCCACAAACGCCTTTTCGACCACGTAGTGGCCCGGCGAGTTGTTGCTGCCTTCCTGGAAGCCCAGCTTGTCCAGCAGTTCGCGCGTGTCGCGCAGCATGTGCGGGCTGCCGCACAGCATCACGCGGTCGTTTTCGAGCGAGAAGCCTGGCACGCCGAGGTCGGCGAACAGCTTTTCGGTTTCGATCAGTTCGGTGATGCGGCCGCGGTTCTGGAACGCTTCGCGCGTGACGGTCGGGTAGTACAGCAGCTTTTCCTGCACCAGTTCGCCCAGATGTTCGTGAGCCGGCAGGTGATCCGTGATGTATTCCTTGTACGCCAGCTCGTCGACGAAACGGCAGGTGTGCGTCAGGATCACGCGCTCGTAGCGGTCATAAATGTCCGGATCCTTGATGATCGACATGAACGGCGCGAGACCCGTGCCGGTGGACAACAGCCATAGCGTCTTGCCCGGCAGCAGGTTGTCGGCCATCAGCGTGCCGACCGGCTTCTTGCCGATCAGGACTTCGTCGCCGACCTTCAGATGCTGCAAACGCGACGTGAGCGGGCCGTCCTGCACCTTGATGCTCAGGAATTCGAGGTGCTCTTCATAGTTCGCGCTCGCGAGGCTGTAGGCGCGGATCAGCGGCTTGCCTTCGACTTCGAGGCCCACCATCGTGAACTGGCCGTTTTCGAAACGGAACGACGGATCGCGCGTGCAGGTGAAGCTGAAAAGCGTATCGGTCCAGTGATGGACGCTCAGGACGGTTTGTGGATTCAGGTTGCTCATGGCTTCTTGGATAGTGCGAAAACAAAGGCGGCCAGTCGTTTTAGCCGGCCGGCACGGCAAGGGCAATGCTGCGCTAACCCGTGGTCGGGAATCACGCGTAATCAGCTATTTTACCGCGCCTGCTGCCTGAGGGCTGCGGCGTGGAGGTTGAGCGCGATAACTGTGGTCAAACGGGCTACCGGACCTCGAAGCGTCGGCGCCAGCTGTCGATACAATCGGGCGCCGCGAAGTACGTTGGCGTGGATGCAGCCGCGCTTCAGCAAGGGTACGGCGATGGGCGAAAGCCGCGCAGGGCGGCTGCCATCGGCTGCCCTGCATGCGCCGGATAGGCGCGCCGCGCGGGCAACATTTTCAGAATGATACCGAAACCCGCCGTGCGGCGCAGCATTGACCCTGCTGATGAAACTGGCAAACCCATGTGAAATCGCTGCCGCCCTCGCAACTCATTCGACCCGCAAGCGCGCCATATACGGCAGGTGATCCGACAGCCACGCCGTTTCCTGGGTCGGCTGGATCCATTCGATCGGCTGCATGCCGCGCACGAACATCTTGTCGAGCGCGAGGGCCGGCGAGAAGGCCGGGAACGTGCGGCCCGATTCGCCGAGCAACGTCGCTACTTCGTGCAAGCCATGCTCGCGGAAGAGCGGCACCGAGTCATTGCGCCAGTCGTTGAAGTCGCCGGCGAGCACCAGCGGACCCTCCGGCGCTTCCTTCGCGATCCAGTGGGCGATCCAGTTCATCTGCCGCAAACGCGCCGAGCGCGTGAGCGCCAGGTGCGCGCACAGCAGCGTGACCGAATGGCCGCCAAAGGTTGCTCGTGCCACCAGCAAACCGCGCTTCTCGAAGCGATGCGCGGAGATATCCCAGCGTCCGCCGAGATCGAGCGGATGCGGCGACAGGATCGCATTGCCGTGCCGCCACGACGGCTTGAACACATTCGGCCCGAGCGCGATTTCCAGCTCCAGCGCGCGCGCAATCTCGGTGGCCTGGCAGTGCCAGACATCGCTCAAAGGATCGGCCGTGAGCGGTGCGCCGAATCCGGATGACAGCACCGGCGACGGCATGCGCCGCGCCATCGCTTCCTGTAGAAAGTACGCGTCCGCATGGGTCGACTGAACCCAGCGCTGCATCGCCTTCCAGGCTTGAAAACCAAGCGGCGTGCGGCCTTTATGCAGGTTCCAGCTCACCGCAATGAAATCCTTGGGCGCTATGCTCTCGCGGATCAATTCTTCGGGGTTTCGCATGCCGCGTTATCCACGTGTTCTGTTTGAGGGCTTCAGTTATCCGCTGCAGTGATTCGCTTCAATTTGCGCTTGCGCTATTCGCGAGGCTCGCACGCACGCGGTAGACCAGATTCGGGTTCTTGTCGACGATCGTCCAACTGGTCCACTGGCTGGCCGGCACCTTCAGACCCGGATGGCTCGCGCTCACCTGACGCGGTTGCGGCGGCAGCTTGCAGCCGGTGTCGGTTTGCTGCGGGGTGTTTTCCTCGAAGGTTTCCTGCGCTTCGATCGACAGCGTGACCTCGTTCGCATCCGCTTGCAGCGGCGAAACCGTCAGCGTGCGCGCCAGATCGATGTTGCCGGCGGGCTGATCCTTGCAACCGACATTGTGCTGCACGATCTTGTGATGGGTATCGGTGCGCGCCTGGCCGACGGTCGTGGTGCCGTCGAATGCGTCGATCTGCTGGCCGTCGCGCATCACCTGCAACTGCCATTGCACGATCTGCTGCACCGGCCGTTGTTGCGCATGTGCAAGCAGCGAAGTGCCGAGCAGCACGGCCACGATACTGGTTTTCCACATAGAAGATTCTCCGGGGCACTGCGTCCGGGACGGCGTCCGCCCGAGTAGTCAGACGGCCATCTTACGCCTGATAGACAGAACGCTTTTCTGACACTTCAATGGGGGCCGGGTTCAGCAACAACGAATTTCACATGGGGCTGCGAATCCCCCAAGGGGACTTCCTCCGGGGCGTCGCGGAACACAACCCGTTGTTAGCAGCAGAGCCGCACGACTGCTGGCTTGCACGTGGATATGGCCTCGTTACACTGGACTTGAAACGGCGCCCGGCAGGGTGCCGCTGCAGCAGGGCCAGCCAGACGGGGTGAGCTATGACAACAGCAGTGGTCAAACAGGAAATCGCCGTGGCGTCTTTCAGTCAGGTGTACGACCTCGATCGGGTCGAAGCCGCGCTGAACGATCTCGGCGAAGGCGCGAACGAGGCGCTGCGCGCCACGTACGAAAAGATGCTGAAGACCGGCAACCTGCGCTTTTGCGTCAAGCCGAACCGGATGCCCTCGATCGACGATCTGATCGACGCGCTGCCCAACTTCTCCGAGCCGCTCGACGATATCCGCAAGCAGGTCGCCTTGTGCCTCGAGACCGAAGACCGGCTCGAACTGATGCCGATCCTGCTGCTCGGCGACCCCGGCATCGGCAAGACGCATTTTGCGAAGCAGTTGGCGCGCCTGCTGGGCACCGCCTATCAATACGTGGCGATGAGTTCGTTGACGGCGGGGTGGATTCTGTCGGGCGCCTCGTCGCAGTGGAAGAACGCGAAGCCGGGCAAGGTGTTCGAGGCGCTGGTGAACGGCAGCTACGCGAACCCCGTGATCGCCGTCGACGAAATCGACAAGGCCACGGGCGATTCGCAATACGATCCGCTCGGCGCGCTCTATGCGCTGCTCGAACACGATACGGCGCAGGCCTTCATCGATGAATTCGCCGAGATTCCGATCAATGCGGGCCACGTGATCTGGATCGCGACAGCGAATGACGAGCGTTCGATTCCCGAGCCGATCCTGAACCGGATGAACGTGTACGAGATTCCGCCGCCGGACCAGGACGGGGCGCGCCGCATCGCGCAGTCGATCTACGACGAAATCCGCTCGGCGCACGCCTGGGGCTTGCGTTTTCCCGCCGAGCTGGGCGACGCCGCGCTCGATGCGCTGAAGCGGGCATCACCGCGCGAAATGCGGCGCGCGATTCTCAATGGCTTCGGCGCGGCGCGCATCGGCGGACGCGATCGGATTGAAGCCGGCGACATTCGACTGGACCACGGAAATCGCCGAAAACCGATCGGTTTTTGATGTTTTTTGATGTTTTTTGGCCTGTTTCAGGCATCCGGGCTGCCTTCGGGCGGCCTTTAATTGCCTCAATTCACGGAATCCATACTCAAAACAGGGTGAATGTCGTGGCAATTGTTTCCAATTGCGCGTTGATGCCGAAGCGCGCAAACGGGCAGGCCGACGTGGCGGGCGCGTCGCGTCAAGGCGTCAGCACGCGGAGCGAGGCGCGAGCGGCGCGGCGCGCCCATCGCGAGCATGAAGAATCGAGCGCGGCGACTGTGGACGGCGTACACTGATTCTGTCCGGCCC
Organism: Paraburkholderia sp. FW306-2-2C-D06C; assembly: GCF_058781505.1. Classification (NCBI taxonomy): domain Bacteria; kingdom Pseudomonadati; phylum Pseudomonadota; class Betaproteobacteria; order Burkholderiales; family Burkholderiaceae; genus Paraburkholderia; species Paraburkholderia sp. FW306-2-2C-D06C. The sequence continues at coordinate 35,799 of NZ_JBYSWU010000055.1, forward strand.
ACATGCTCAAGACCCGCTCAAGACCGAATGCCCGCAGCCGTTTTCGACTGCGGGCATTTGTGTCTGTGCAGCGTCGTACAATTTTGAGGTGTGGGCAGGTGCATTCGACAGCGAGCGGTGTGCGGCACTCGGTAGCCGCATCCCGTCTTCATCTTTATCGGGTGAACGAGGCAGTGCGCGGTGGAGTCGGCCGCGCCAAGGGATATGGATCAAATCGAATGTGTAGTGATCGGCGCGGGTGTGGTCGGCCTCGCCGTGGCGCGCGCCCTGGCGGCGCGCGGGCGCGAAGTGATCGTGCTGGAAGCGGCCGAAGCGATCGGCGTGGGCACCAGCTCGCGCAATAGCGAAGTGATTCACGCGGGGATCTACTATCCGCGTGGCTCGCTGAAAGCGGCGTTGTGCGTGCGCGGCCGCGAGATGCTGTACGACTATTGCGCCGAGCACAACGTGCCGCATTCCCGCTGCGGCAAGCTGCTGGTCGCGACTTCGCGCAATCAGATTCCGCAGCTTGAAAGCATCATGGCGAAGGGCCGCGAGAACGGTGTGCTCGACCTGATGCGGATCACCGGCGACCAGGCGCAGGCGCTCGAGCCGGCGCTCGAATGTGTCGAGGCGGTGTTTTCGCCGCAGACCGGCATTGTGGACAGTCATCAGCTGATGCTGGCGATTCAGGGCGACGCGGAACGCAACGGCGCGGTGTGCGCCTTCCACGCGCCGGTCGAAGCGATCGAGGCGAGCAACGGCCGCTTCGTCATCAAGGTGGGCGGCGGTGCGCCGACCACCATCAGCGCCGCCTGCGTCATCAACAGCGCCGGTTTGCACGCGAACGCGCTGGCCCGCAAGATTCGCGGGCTCGATGCGCGCCATGTACCGCCGCTCTATCTCGCGCGCGGTAATTACTTCAGCATTTCGGGCCGCGCACCGTTCAGCCGTCTGATCTACCCCATGCCGAACGAAGCCGGCCTGGGCGTGCATCTGACGATCGACCTCGGCGGGCAGACGCGTTTCGGTCCCGACGTCGAATGGGTCGATGCGATCAATTACGATGTCGATCCGCACCGCGCGGAGTCGTTCTATGCGGCGATCCGCGCGTACTGGCCCGCGCTGCCGGACGGCGCGTTGCAACCGGCCTATGCGGGAATCCGTCCGAAGCTGTCCGGCCCGGGCGAGCCGGCCGCGGACTTCGTGATCCAGGGTCCGGCCGCGCATGGCGTACGCGGGCTCGTCAACCTGTTCGGCATCGAGTCGCCAGGGTTGACGGCGTCGTTGGCGATTGCGCAGCGCGTCTGCGAACTGAGCGGCCGCGCGTGATAGCTGGCCACCCGAGCCTGGCCACCCGAGCCTGGCCACCCGAGCCTGGCCACCTGAGCCTGGCCACCTGAGCAGGCCTCCCGAGCTTGCCACGCGAGTTTCCACCCGAGTTTCCACCCCGGGTTTTCATCAGGCATTTGCATCCGCGCGCCTATCCGGCACGCCGCGCCCGATAGGCGGGCGCGCGCAGTACTAATTCGGTTATCTCTATCATTTGAGTCGTCACGCGCGGCGGCTTCATTGCTATCCTTGGGAACCGCTGTCATCAGAACGGCGATCAGTTCTATAAATGGAGAGAGTCCCCATGAAATCATCCCGTCGTACGTTTTTGATCACCAGCATCGGTGTTGCATCCAGCTTTGCACTGTCGCGCCAGGCTTTTGCCGACGCGCCGAAGGTCGCCGAATCCGATCCGACCGCGCAAGCGCTCGGCTACAAGGAAGACGCCAGCAAAGTCGACAAGGCCAAGTTCGCGAAGTACGCGCCGGGCCAGGACTGCGGCAATTGCAGCTTCTATCAAGGCAAGCCCACCGACGCCTACGCCGGCTGCCCGATGTTCCCCGGCAAGCAGGTCGCGGTCAAGGGTTGGTGCAGCGCATATAACAAGAAGGCCTGATAGCGTCCGGGCCGCGTATACGTTAAGTGTCGCGGTAAGTGCGCCGCAACATGCCCGCGCGCGATTGAAGTTCGGATTGCAGTTCGATCATCGAGGCGTCTGCCGCAACCCGCGACAGACGCCTTTTTGTTGCTTGAAAACAGCTTGCGCGCTCTTTACACTCCAATGCGATTGCGTGGGCGAGCACAGTTTTTCTCTCATACGCTCACGCACACGCGACGCACCGCGGGACACTTTTCGCAGGCTGGAGATTCGAATGGCACTAGCGTCAAGGAGCCTCAATACACGGGCAGTCGCGGCGGCCGTGATCGGCAATGCGCTCGAGTGGTACGACTTCACCGTGTTCGGTTTCATGACGGTGGTGATTACCCAGTTGTTCTTCCCGGTGGGCAACGATTATTCATCGTTGCTGCTCACCACCGCGACCTTCGGCGTCGCGTTCTTCATGCGGCCGGTCGGCGGCATCGTACTCGGACTCTATGCGGATCGCGCGGGACGCAAAGCGGCGTTGTCGCTCGTTATCGCGCTGATGACGCTCGGCATTCTGCTGCTGGCGATCGCGCCGCCATACTCGGCCATCGGCATTGGCGCGCCTTTGATGATCGTGCTGGGGCGTCTGCTGCAAGGCTTTTCCGCCGGCGGCGAATTCGGCAGTTCGACGGCGTTGCTGATCGAAGCCGCGCCGTTCTCGAAACGCGGCTTTTACGGCAGCTGGCAGATGGCGAGCCAGGCCGCGGCACTGCTGCTCGGCGCGGTGGTGGGCGCGTTGATCACACGCGGCTTGCCGCCCGAAACGCTGAAATCGTGGGGCTGGCGTGTACCGTTCATTCTCGGCTTGATCATCGGGCCGATCGGCTTCTACATCCGCCGGAATCTCGCCGATTCGGAAGCGTTTCTGCATGCGCAAAAAACCGCGCGCCGCGCGACGCTGCGCGAAGTGTTCAGCAGCCATAGCCGCGAGATTCTGTGTGGACTCGGCGCGGTGATCGCGCTCACCGTGACGATCTATGTGCTGATCAGCTACCTGCCGACTTTCGCGGTCAAGCAACTGAAGCTGCCCTACGCGCAGTCTTTTTACGCGGTGATCGTCGGCAATCTGCTGTTGACCGTGCTCTCGCCGCTGACCGGCGCATGGTCCGACAGGATCGGGCGCAAGGGGCTTTCGCTGTGGTCGCTGGTGCTGACGCTCGTGATCATTTACCCGCTGTTCGCGTGGCTCGCGGCGGAGCCGACCGTGTCGAAACTGATTCTCGTGCAGGCGCTTCTGTCGATCACGCTGTCCGGCTACTACGGTCCGTTCGGCGCGTTGATCGCCGAACTGTTTCCAGCGAACGTGCGCTCGATTGGCTTATCGCTCGCGTACAACATCGCGGTGATGCTGTTCGGCGGCTTTGGGCCTTTCATTGTGACGTGGCTCATCAACACGACCGGTTCGCCGCTCGCACCGACTTACTACGTGATGGGCGGACTGGCGCTGTCGATCGTCGCAGTGGCCTGCATCCCCGGTAAGCGCCACGCGGATCTCGACGCGCGGCGCAAGCCTGCCTGAAGGGAGCTTTTAGCGGCGGCTTTTCGACGGCGCCCTCTCTAGCTGCGCGCCTGCATCAACGGCGGCCGCTTGTCGAACCACGGCCGCGCCGCTTCGAGTTGCGCGGCAAGGCGCAGCAGGGTTGCTTCGCCGCCGTCACGCGCGGCGAACTGCACGCCGACCGGCAGTCCGCGCGCATTCCAGTAAAGCGGCATCGACATCGCCGGCTGGCCGCTGAGATTGAACACTTCCGTGCAGCCGGCCCACGCGAACGCTTTGTTCGACGCTTCGGTGAGCATCTTCTTCATCAGCGGTTCGAGCGGCATCGCGGTGATGGCGCGCATCTGCATGCGCTCCACGGAGGTGGGCTGCATTTCGCCGATCTTGATCGGCGCGGCGGCGAGCGTCGCGCACAGAATCACGTCGTAGCGGCTCAGCAGACCGGTGAGCCGTTCGGTGATGCGGCGCTGTTCTTCCAGCGCGGCGGGCAGTCCGCGTTCACCCAGCTTGCGGCCGACGTGCGCCATCGCCCACGTCGAAATTTCGAACTCCGTGCGCAGCGGTTTGCGGCCGGTGATGCGATCGGCGTTCAGCACCAGGTCTTCGGCTGTTACCGACCAGATCGTCAGGAACGCATGCCGGACTGCCGCGAAATCGATGCCGAGCGAGACCGGCTCGATGTTATGACCCAGCGAACTCGCGAGTTGCGCGGCGTCCTCGAGTGCGGCGCGCGCGTCGGCGGATAACGACGGCGCGAGCATCGGTTCGGTGACGTACGCGATGTTCAGCGGCTTGCATGGCTCGCGCGCGGCGCTCAGGAAGGTGCCCGGCGCGCCGGCCGGCCGGTCCGCGTTGCCGCCGAGCAAATCGAGCAGCAATGCGCTGTCGCGCACGCTGCGCGATACCGCGTGGTCGATGCCGAGCTCGCCGACGGCGGCGGTCGGCGTCGCGCGCGGCACCCGTCCGCGCGACGGCTTGAGGCCGAACAGTCCGCAGCACGAAGCGGGAATACGGATCGAACCGCCGCCGTCGGACGCATGCGCGAGCGGCACGATGCCCGCGGCGACCGCCGCCGCCGCGCCGCCGCTGGAGCCGCCTGGCGTGTGGTCGAGATTCCACGGATTGCGGCACGCGCCGAACAGTTCGGGCTCCGTATAAGGCATCTGACCGAGTTCAGACGTGCTGGTCTTGGCGAAGATGTTGAGCCCGGCCGCTTTGGCGAGCGCGACGACCGGCGCGTCCTCGGTGGGAATGAAGTGGCGATAGTGACGGCTGCCCATCGCCATGCGCAGCCCGGCGACCGATGCGCCCAGATCCTTGATCAGAAAGGGCACGCCTGCCAGCGCGCCTTGCCCGATTCCGTCGGCCCTGCGATCCGCGCTATGCGCGCCATTCGCCCTGTTCGCGTCGTCGCGCGATGCGCGTTGACGCGCCGCGTCGTAGTCCTTCAGGACAATCGCATTGATCGCGGGATTGACGGCCTCGGTGCGTGAGATCGCGATATCCAGCAATTCACGCGCGCTTGCTTCGCGGGTGCTAACCAGTTCGGCGAGGCCGATGGCGTCATAGGCGAGATAGTCTGAATGCACGACGGATGAGCCCTCGCTATCGAGTGTTGGAACCGTGCCGATTGCATGGCGGCGTGATGAACTGCTGCGCCGGATGTGCCGTCGTTCCCGATTCATGCCAGCGTACTGGGGAAGACGGCGCACCGGATGCGCGCCGTCTTTCGAGAGAGTAACCGGGTTATAGCCCGCGGGTTATAGCCCGCGAGTTAAATCCGCGAGTTACAGACGTTCGCCGAGGAAGGTCAGCGTGCGGCCGTGCGCCAGCGCTGCCGCATGCTGGTTGTACGACGCGCGGTCCGAGCAGTTGAAGCCGTGATCGGCGTTCGGATAGATGTTGAATTCCGCATCCGTGCGGCCCGCGAAGCGCTCCTGGATCTGGCCCACCGCCGACAGCGGAATATGCGCGTCGAGTTCGCCGTAGTGGAATTGCATCGGCACTTTGATCTTCGCGGCCTGGTCGAGCTTGTTCTGGATGCCGCCGCCGTAATAGGCGACCGCACCGTCGAGCGAGCCTTGCGCTGCCGCCAGATAGGCGAGTTGGCCGCCGAAGCAGAAACCGATCGCGGCAATCTTGCCGGTCACTTCCGGCATCGCGCGCAGCGCCGCGGCGGCCGCGCCGATATCCGCGACCGCCAGGTCGACGTTGGTCTTCTGCAGCAACTCGATGCCCTTGTTGCGGTCGGCGCCCTCATAGGTCAGTTCGACGCGCGGCTGCGTGCGCCAGAAGATGTCCGGCGCGAGTGCGATGTAGCCGTCTTGCGCATACTGATCCGCGACCGAGCGGATGTGGCTGTTCACGCCGAAGATCTCCTGGATGATGATGACGGCCGGTCCCTTGCCGCCCTTGGGCAGCGCCAGATAGCCGCCGAAGCTGTCGTTGCCGGCGGGGATATCGATCCATCGGGAAGTCGTGCTCATGTTGCTCTCCATTGACCTGCGCACCGTTCGCTGTGCGAGGCCGGTCTGATTGAATGCCAAAGGCTCGAGTGCCTGAAGCGGGCGCTCAGTTTGCCATCAAAAGAAACGCCGTGCAGCGAGGCTCCGCGGGGCCTGACAGCGACCCACGCAGCGCGGCAATCTCGTAAGACGATTGAAACATTCTCGATAATTCATTTTTCCGTTGCAGCGCGGCTGGGTACAGTCAGGCGTATCTGCTCGCCTGTGCTGCGAGGGTCTTGTGGGAAAAGGAATCGATCATGAGTGAAGGCAGTTTTGTGACGCCGTTTGCCGAACGTTTCAGGATGCGGGTGCCGGTTGTGCAGGCGCCGATGGTCGGCGGCGCGACCACGCCGGCGATGGTGGCGGCGGTGTCGAATGCGGGCGCGCTCGGATTTCTGGCCGGCGCGGCGTTGCAGCCCGAGAAGATCGCAAGCGAAGTGGCGGCGATTCGCGCGCTGACGGATCGTCCGTTCGGCGTCAATCTGTTCGTGCTGGAGACCGCTACGCCCGACGAGGCGACCGTGCGCCGCGCGCTCGAGGCGATCGATCCGTTACGGGCGGAGCTCGGTTTGGCGCCGGACCACCCACTCGAACGCTACGCGCCCGACTTCCGCGCGCAACTCGATACGCTGATCGAATTGCGCGTGCCGGTGGCCAGCTTCACGTTCGGGCTGCTCTCCAAAGACGATGTCGCGCGTTTGCACGCGGCGGGTCTATATGTAATAGGCACCGCGACGCATGTCGCCGAAGGGCAGGCATGGCGCGACGCAGGGGCCGACGCGATCGTCGCGCAAGGCGCGGAAGCCGGCGGGCATCGCGGCACCTTCATCGGCGCGTTCGAAGACGCGCTGATCGGCACCATGGCGCTCGTGCCGCAGCTTGCCGATGCGACCGGCCTGCCGGTGCTGGCGGCGGGCGGCATCATGGACGGACGCGGTGTGGCCGCCGCGCTGGCGCTGGGCGCTCAGGCGGCGATGATGGGCAGTGCGTTCATCACATGTGCGGAGAGTGCGATCTCGCCGGCATGGAAAGACCGTTTGCGCTCGATGCCCGACACCGCGACCAGCGTCACGCGCGCCATCACCGGCCGCCATGCGCGCGGCATACGCAATCCGCTGATGCAGCGCTTGACCGAATCAGCGCAAAAGATCGCGCCGTATCCGGTGCAAAACGCTTTGACGCAGGAACTGCGTCAAACCGCGAGCCGTGCGGAAAACGCGGACTATCTGTCGCTCTGGTCGGGCCAGGGTACACCGCTTGGCCGCAAGCGCCGCGAAGGTCTGGGCGCCGCCGAACTGGTCGAGCAACTCGACCAGGAGTGGCTTGCGGCGGCGGCGCGGATCGCGGCGCTCAAACGCTGATTCAGCGCGGTTCAGGCGCGGTTCGAATGCAGGTCGTACGCGGTTCGTACGCGGTTCGTACGCCTCTTGCGCCTGCCCGCAATGCGCCTGCTTTTTACGCACAAAGCCTATTCGAAACATTAACGGTTTAACACGCTAAAACCTTTAGGCCGTGCCGTCAGACGAACCCCTCATATAGCGGAAACCCGCATGGGCTGGCGCTTTCCAGCCTGCCTGCCCGGTCGGAACGGGCGCCTGTTGGATAAACGCTATTAGTGTTCATCCCACTTTCTCAAAAAAGTCCCACAAATTAATTTGATGGCCTACACTTGCGCGCAAGTACGGTTTGCCGCCTGCCACAAACAGGTTGGCGGACGTGCTGGCCAAGTGCATGAACGATGCAACCGGCGTGGTCGTCCACGGGACTGAGCGACACGTGTAGGGACGCGGGGGCACAGGGCGATTACGTTGTTTTTGGGACCGAAACTGGAGACTTACATGAACATCAAGATTCAAAAGCTGTTGCCGATCAGTGCTGCGGCGATGCTGTTCGCGACGTTGGCAACAACGGCCGCGGCCGACACTGTCGTCAAGATCGGTCACGTGGCACCGCTGACTGGTGGTATCGCTCACCTGGGGAAAGACAACGAAAACGGCGCGCGCCTGGCAGTTGAGGAAATCAATGCCAAGGGCCTGACGATCGGTGGCCAGAAAATCACGCTGCAACTCGACGCACAAGACGATGCGGCTGACCCGCGTACGGCAACTCAAGTCGCCCAGAAACTGGTCGACGATAAGGTCGTTGCAGTGGTCGGTCACTTGAACTCGGGCACGTCGATTCCGGCTTCGAAGATCTACAGCGATGCAGGCATCGTGCAGATCTCGCCGTCGGCGACTAACCCGGCTTACACGCAACAGGGCTTCAAGACGACGTACCGCGTTGTGGCGACCGATGCGCAACAGGGCCCGGCCCTGGCTAACTACGCATCCAAGTCCATGAAAGTGAAGAGCGTCGCGATCGTCGACGACTCGACCGCTTACGGCCAGGGTCTGGCGAACGAATTCGAAAAGACCGCGAAGTCGTTGGGCCTGAACGTGATGTCGCATGACGCGACCAACGACAAGGCTGTCGACTTCCGCGCGATTCTGACGAAGATCAAGGGTGAAAACCCGGACGCGATCATGTACGGCGGCATGGACGCCACCGGCGGCCCGTTCGCCAAACAAGCCAAGCAGCTCGGCCTGCGCGCGAAGGTGCTGGCAGGCGACGGCGTGTGTACCGACAAGCTGTCGGACCTGGCCGGCGACGCAACCGACAACATCGTCTGCTCGGAAGCCGGTATGGCGCTCGAGAAGATGGCTGGCGGCGCGGCGTTCCTCGCCAAGTATCAGAAGCGTTTCGGTCAGCCGATCCAGATCTACGCTCCGTTCACGTATGACGCTGTGTACATCGTCGTCGACGCAATGAAGCGTTCGAGCTCGACCGATCCGGCGAAGATCCTGGCAGCCATGCCGACGACCGACTACAAGGGTGTGATCGGTGAAACCACGTTCGACTCGAAGGGCGACCTTCAGCACGGCGTGATCTCGCTGTACAACTACAAGTCGGGCAAGAAGACGCTGCTTGACGTTGTGAAGATGTAAAACTGCGTGTTCGGCGACAGCTTTGCGTGTCGCCGGTCAAGTGGTTCGAAGGCACGCGCGCCGCATGGCTCGCGTGCCTTTTCTTTTGGCCGGACGCATGAGACGCTGACGGTTTGACGCATGAGACGCTGACGGTCTGACGAATGCCGCTGTATGCCGCCTGGGAGAATGACGTGAGCTCTGAGATCCGCTCGATCGATGACGGCTGGCGCCGCTGGATTGCCGAGAATCTGCTGCTCGATGCACCGCCGCCGGCGCTCCATGGCGTGCTGATCGAACATGGTTTCGACGCGGCCGAAGCCGCGCGCGAAATCGAGGCCGCACTCGCGAGTCCTTATTTGCAGGGCGCCACGCGCTTGCGCAATCGTTTGCGCAAGCGCGACTGGATGTTGTCCGTGTACGGCACGCTGAGCCGTTTGCGCGCTTACAGCGATACGGTCGAACGGCGCGAGCGTCTATCGCGCGATGAATTCTTTGAGCAGTACTACTTTCAGAACCGGCCGGTCATCATCACCGGCGCCTTCGATTTCTGGCCGGCTCGCACGCAATGGAATTTCGATTACTTTCGCTCGTGTTGCGGCCATTGCGAAGTCGAAGTGCAGTTCGGCCGCGAGTCGGATGCGAACTATGAAATCAATCAGCCGAAGCTCAAGCGGATGATGCGCTTTGCCGATTATGTCGATCTCGTCGAGCGCAGCGGCTCGACCAACGATTTCTATATGACGGCCAATAACACGTCGCACAATCGCGCGGCGCTGGCCGCGTTATGGTCAGATGTGCCGACCATTCGCGAATATCTCGATGCCGGGTCGCCCGATACCGGATTCTTCTGGTTTGGACCGGCGGGCACCAGAACGCCGTTTCACCATGATCTGACCAATAACTTCATGGCGCAGGTGATCGGCCGCAAACATATCAAACTGGTTCCGCTGTCCGATACGCCGCATATGGCCAATTATCTGCACTGTTATTCGCAAGTGGACGGCAGTGCGATCGATTACGCGCGTTTCCCGTCGATGCGCAATGCGCAGCTGATCGAATGCACGCTGGCGCCGGGCGAATTGCTGTTTTTGCCGATCGGCTGGTGGCATTACGTCGAAGGACTCGACGCGTCGGTGACGATGACTTTCACCAACTTTCTGCAGCGGAACGATTTCTCGCGCAATTACGATACGTATCACGATCTGTGAGGGATTCGCGCGGCGCGTCAGCGGCTTTGTCGCGGCGATAAAAAACGGCGAGCCGGTTGCCCGGCTCGCCGCCCCCCTTCGACGCTGGTGAATGGGTTTTCGTGTGCCGTTACGTCCGCCGATGCAGCGACAGCGCGATCCCGCATCAGATTTTCAAACGACGCAGCAGTTTCGGACCGGCAACCGCGATCAGCGCCGAGCACACCGCGACCACCGACAACCCGATCGACAAACTGGTCATCTGCGTCACCGCACCGATAATCACCGGGCCGAGCAGCAGGCCGAAGTACGCCAGCCCCGCGACGTGCGCGAGTCCTTCGGCGGCATGAATTCCTTTGACGCTTGCCGCCGCCGCGAACAGCACCGGCATCATGTTGGCGAGCCCGAGGCCCATCAGCGTGAAGCCGATCAGCGCGGCTGCCGCGTTCGGCAGCAGCAGCGCGCCGACCATCCCCGCAAACGCGAGCGACGCGCTCGCCATCACCAGTTGCGGTGCGCCGAAGCGGGCGCGCACCGCGTCCCCGGCGAAACGCGCCGCCGCCATGCCGCCCGAGAACGCCGCGTAGGCCGCGCTGGCGAGCGCCGGCGTCGCCAGCACGACGTCGCGCATGTAGACGGTCGCCCAGTCGTACATGGCGCCTTCGGCGATCAGCGCAACCAGCGCCATCGCGCCGAGCGCCCACAACGCGGGCGAGCGCCAGCGGTTGGCGCGCGGCGTGGCGGCATCCGGATGATCGGCGTGCGGCACATGCGGCAGCACGGAAGGACAAGCCGCGATCAGCACCAGCGCGCTGACCGCCGCGGCCAGTGCAAGGTGCACCGCCGGCGCCATACCGCGCGACAACAACGCGCCGCCGACCGCCGCGCCAAACATCCCGCCGACGCTGAACATGCCGTGCAGCGACGACATGATCGGCTTGCCGAGCGCCTTCTCGACGGCGCTGGCTTCCGCATTCATCGCGACGTCGAGTGTGGCCATGCCCGCGCCGAAGATGGCCAGCACGATCAGCAACAGCCAGTAAGCGGGCACGACCAGAATCAGCGCCGCGCACACCATCATGACGAGGCCGCCCGTAAGACAGGCGCGGCGCGTGCCGACGCGCGCGATCCACGAAGCGTTCGCCGCCATCGCGCCGATCGAGCCGCCCGCCACAGCCAGCAGCGCGAACGACAGCAGCGCCGCGTTCAGATGGAAGCGGTCGCGCACGGTGGGCACATGGACCCCCCACGATGCGTACATCATCCCGGCAATGAAAAACACCGCCATGGTGGCAAAACGGGCGCGCTGGCGCGCGGTGCCGGAAAGGTCGCGGTGAGCGGCGGGGAGGGTGGCGAATTCGGAAGAGCGGTCGGGCACTGAAATCTCGTCGAGGGAGAGAACGCCGGAAGAAAGCGCGTTGAAAGCGAATTTCCGATTCTATCGAAGCGTGCCGTCTCCTGCCCGGAGCGCGGTGATCTAGTATTTACGATTATTCGGGGCGGCGTGAAATGAGAGACGTGCGCCCCCAACCCGTGTGCCGGTTATCTTGCCGGTCATCCATTGAGGGACGCGCACTTGAACATTCCCGCCCACGCTCCGCTGCATCTGCTGCATACCGCCGCTGTCGGCACGCTTGCGACCCATGCGCGCCAGCCGCAAGGCTTTCCCTACCCGTCGGTGCTGCCATTCGCGCCGGATTCGCGGCACCGTCCGACGATTCTCGTGAGCCGGCTCGCCGAGCATACGCACAATCTGCACGCCGACCCGCGCGCCGGTTTTCTGGCCGTCGACGCGCCCGATGGCGACGTGCTGAGCAGCCAGCGCGTTACCTTGCTCGGCACCTTCGAACCGGTCGACTCGACGCCCGAGGTCGTGGACCGCTATCTGCGCTATCACCCGGACGCCGAACGCTACCTGGTTCTCGGCGACTTCACGTTCTGGGCGATGAAGATCGAGCGGCTGCGCTATATCGGCGGCTTTGGCTCGATGGGATGGCTCGACGGCGCCGAACTCGATCCGCTTGCGCCGCTCGGCTTCGATGAAGAGCGCGCGTTGATCGAGTACTTCACCCGGCATTCGGCGCATGCCGCCGAACTCCAGTTGCTTGGCGTCGATCGATACGGCGTCGATCTGAAACACGACGGCGCGCGCACCCGTTTCATTTTCGACGACGCCATACGCGATACTGAAACCTTGCACGCCGCGCTCGAAGATTGCATCCAGCGCCACGCGAATCAAGCTTGATTGCTTTGATTGCCGCTCGGGGAAAACACGTATATCGCAATAACGACGGAGACATCTACCGCAATATGTGACACGGCTTCATGTTAAAGCTTTCATGCCGTGAAATGTTGGTGCGAAATATCCATCTTAATTTTCATTTTTTGATAATTAATCTCATAATTACTGATGCCTCGCTACGGTTTTTCAGCAAAACACGAAACCAGCCATTTGAAAGACTGTGCGTAACGCGGCGGTCGATGGAAATTTTTCGAAACGAAATAGGATTAATTTTACGAAGCGACTTTTGCAGTCTTTCTATTTTGTGTTAATCTCGCCATCAAATTCCGAGGCATGATCACTTTCAAAGGGCAAGCTGGCTTAAGACTGGCAGTCATTTATCCAAACCATAAGGGAACCTATGTCTTCCTACAAGGAACTACTCGCCCAGCGCGAGAAGCTCGAACAGCAGATCGAAGAAGCGAAGTCGCGTGAATACGCGGAAGTGTTGAATGAGATCAAGCAGAAAATGGCCGACTACGGCATTACGCTGAGCGAGCTCGGCGGCGGCCGCGCTGCCAAGGGCGCTAAAGCCGCCGGTCGTCCGCGTGCGGGCGTTGCGCCGAAATATCGCGACCCGGACAGCGGCAGCACGTGGTCCGGCCGTGGCAAGCCGCCGCGCTGGATCGCAGGCCTCGATCGTGAGAAGTTTTTGATCCAGAAGTAATGCAGTACACCAGTGGCGCCATTACAGCACCGCTGCTGACAAGAAAACCGCGCACCGTCCAGGGCGCGGTTTTTTATTGCGCCGGCGAATTGACATGCATTTGTCACACGTGCTCCATCCGATTGGAACGCGAATGCTTTTCGTTTAGATAAGCATCTGATTTAAAAGGGAAATTGAATGTCTGGATGGAACTATTTCGAGATGATCCGGGTAGAATGCAGCCATTGAACCTTTTCTCGTTGCTTCAGATGCCTTCCGCTACCGCCGTCCAGTCCGCCGAGAAACATCGCGTTGCGCGCAAAAGCACCTTTGTCAGTATTGCGCTGAATACGGTGTTGATGGCGCTGCAAATCGTCATCGGCGTGTTTGCGCATTCTCAGGCGCTGGTCGCCGACGGTGTCCATTCGCTTGCCGATCTGATTTCCGATTTTGTCGTACTGGTCGCCAATCGGCACAGCGGCGCGAAGCCGGACGCCGATCACAATTACGGACACAGCCGCTATGAAACCGTCGCTTCATTATTTTTGGGCGGACTGCTGATTGCGGTAGGCGTCGGCATGTTATGGCGCGCCGGTACGCGTCTTGCCGATTTGCAGAGCATTCCCGCCGTGCATATGAGCGCGCTCGCAGTCGCCGTTCTCGTGTTGATTTCCAAAGAAAGTCTGTTTCGCTACATGTTGCGCGAAGCGCAGCGCGTGCGTTCGGCGATGCTGATTGCGAACGCATGGCATGCGCGTTCGGATGCGGCGTCGTCGCTGGTGGTAGCGATCGGCATTATGGGTAGCCTCGCGGGCGTGCGCCTGCTCGATCCGATCGCCGCGGCGATTGTCGGCTTCATGGTGGCGCGCATGGGGTGGACGTTCGGCTGGGACGCGCTGCAGGATCTGTCGGACCGCGCGCTCGACGAAGCCGCGGCCGCCGACATGCGCAAGCTGTTGCTATCCACCCCCGGCGTGCGCGACGTGCACGAACTGCGTACGCGCAAGATGGGCGATTTCGCGCTCGTCGACGCGCACATTCTGGTCGATCCGCTGATTTCGGTTTCGGAAGGGCATTACATCGCGGAGTCGGCGCGCTTGCACGTGTTGACCGACAACCGCGTGCTCGACGCGCTCATCCATGTCGACCCCGAAAACGATGCGCTCGCACGGCCACCGGTCAACCTGCCGACGCGTGAGCGGGTAGTCGCCGAAGTCGATGCGGCGCTGGCCGAGGGCGGTATAAAGGCTGCGGCGGTCAATATCCACTATCTGAGTACGGGGCTGGATGTCGAAGTGACCTTGCCGGCCGCCGGTTCGCGCGCCGTCGAGAGCGACGCGCAGAATCTCACGCGCGTCGACCTGGCTGCGCTCAAGCGCCGCTTGGGCGCACGCAAGCTCGATGTGGTGCGGGCATTGGATACGGCGCCGGCTGAAACAGGCTCCGCGAAGGAAGCCGGGGCGGGCGAGGCGAATGTACGCGGCGGGCTCGCCGAGCCGCACCACGCCCCCTGAACGCGCCGCCATGATGTGGGGCGCGAAAAGCTCGCGCCAGCTTCGGCGTCACGGTGTCACAGCGGCAATTGCGTATCGAATTTGATCTCGCGGAGCACGACGCTCGTACGTACCTGCGCAACAGCCGGAATCTTGAAGATGCGTTCGTGCAGAAAGCTGTCGTACGCCTTGATGTCCGGCGCCACGATCTTGAGGATGTAATCGGCTTCGCCGGTCGTGCTGTAGCACTCGGTGACTTCCGGGCAGGTGGCGATTTCCCGCTCGAACTGTTCGACGCCGCCTTCGGTGTGCCGTGTCAGATGAATATGTGCGAGCGCGCAGACGTGCAGCCCGAGCTTTTCGCGATCGAGCAGCGCCGTGTAGCGCTGGATCACTCCCGATTGCTCCATGTCCTTGATACGCCGCCAGCATGGCGTGCTCGACAGGCCGACCTGGTCGGAAATCTCTTGCACGGAGCGGCGTGCGTCGAGTTGCAGTAGGCGCAGGATTTTTTGAGAGAACGTATCGAGTGTCAACTGCGCCTCCGTTTGCGTCGCCGTATCAACGCATGGTAGAGGGCTCGAAAACGAAACGCAATGTAAAACGGCTTCGGCGAGGGAGATTACCTAATTTACCGGTTCCTCAGCGGCGTTTTGCCCTGAGTCGTCCCCATCTTTACCGGCTGCGACACTCGCCTGAGTGGCTCGCAACTCCTTGAGCATGTTGCAGAAGAGTGCGCCCTGTTCGATCGCGTCGTCGAGCGCGACGTGCGTGTGCGGATGATCGTCGAACCAGTGTTTCGGAAAGCGCGGTTTGATGCTCTTGCGATACGGCAAGCCGGTCATCGCGAAGGCCAGCGTCTTGATGTCGAGCGCCGACCAGGAAAACGGGCAACGGCCGGCAAAGCGCATCATGTACCAGAACATATAGGTGAAGTCGAAACCCGCCGGCATCGCCACGAACACCGGTTTGCCCGGCAACGCTTCAACCCATTCGACGTAGGCCTTCAGTGCGGCTTCCGGCTGCTGCAAATCCTTGCGGCAGGCTTCCCACGCATCGGGCTGCGTCTTCCACCACGCGGCTTGCACCGGATGCGGCGCGGCGCCTTCGAGCAATTCGAGATTCGCCGAGAAAGTGGCGATCAGCTGCTTGTCTTCGGTATAGGCAGCGGAGGCGAAACTGAGCATCGAATGCGGGCCGGGAATCGGGCCGTCCGCTTCGACGTCGGTGCTCACATAGATTTCGCTGCTCATGCTTCTACTCCGTCCGCGACGTATGGATTGGAGCGGCGCTCGGCGCCGAACGTCGAGGTGGGGCCGTGACCAGGCACGAAGGTGACGTCGTCGCCGAGCGGCCAGAGTTTCTCGCGGATCGAGCGCACCAGATCGGCGTGATTGCCGCGCGGAAAATCCGTGCGGCCGATCGACCCGGCGAACAGCACGTCGCCCACCAGCGCGAGCCGATGTTTGCGGCTGAAGAACACCACGTGTCCCGGCGTATGGCCGGGGCAGTGATAGGCCTCGAGGGTTTCGTCGCCGAATTGCACGGTGTCGCCATCTTGCAGCCAACGGTCCGGCTCGAACGCCTCTGCGGCTGGAAAGCCGAAGCGCGTACTTTGATCCGGCAGCTTGTCGAGCCAGAAGCGCTCGTCGGGATGCGGACCTTCGATCGGCACGCCGTAGTGCGCGGCAAGCGTCTTCGCGCCCGCGCAGTGATCGATATGCCCATGCGTCAGGAAAACTTTTTCGACCGTCACGTTCTGGCGCGCTATTTCGCCCTGAATGACATCGAGGTCGCCGCCCGGATCGACGACGGCCGCTCGTCCGGTCGCCTCGCAAACGAGCAGCGAACTGTTCTGCTGGAACGGCGTGACGGGGATCAAGGTGACTTTCATGGATGACGGCGCCGCTGGAAAAACGTTGATTGTACCGGCGTCTCGCCTACCCTCGCCGGGGGCGCCGAGACCTTGTCGCAGCGGGCCGTCGCTTGCCCATTCTTGCAACGATAGTGAAAAATCATCAAGGTTTTCAGTCGCTTGCCATCTCAGAAATTTCTTTTTGGTATAATGCCCTCCAGTGCACGGGTCACCGTGCCGCCACAAGGTGATGCGTCCCCATCAAAAATGGGCACGCGAATTGCCACTCAAGTATGTGCCGTCACGCTTTACCGACGGCAATCCAGTATCGATGCATTCGATGCACACGTCTTACCCAGCCAGGCGCCGCGCGCCTGCAACGGACCTAACCTCCGTGACGCTGGGTGGGGCCTACGCCGCCGTTCCTGCACGCTGAGTTCCGCGCGCAAGAACGTGTTTGCCACGTTCGATGGCGGCATGTGGGGTCTGGTCAGGCTGCCGGGGACAGGTTGCGCCAGACGTGAAAATTAACCGTGCGGTAGCGGCTGTGTGAGCCGCATCCGGGCTTCTGCGTACTGCGCTCGTCTGCGCGGCGCGCTGTCGTCCGTTGCCGCCGGAGTCGCAGGCAACACGCTCAATTTTTCGCGTGATGCGGCTCGACAATGTGATTGCACGTCTTATGAAAACTCGGTTAACCCGTGGTCTCGGGAGTCTGTTCGCCTTTTTTGTGCTGGTCGGCTGCGCGACGCCTCCGGGCGCCAGCAGCACGTCCGCAAACGGCATGCCGCTCAGCACGAAGAATGCGCAGGCGGGCTCGTTTGGGCCGCAAGCCTTCGGTGGCGCTCCGGCATCCAATGACGCCGCCAAAGGCTTATCGTTAGCCGACGCGCAGCCGCTGACGGACGACGGTCCCAGCATTTCGGACTTCCATCAGACCGGCCGCGCTTCCTGGTACGGCCGCGGCTTTCATGGCCGCCGCACCGCCAACGGCGAACGTTACGACATGCACGCGCTGACCGCAGCGCATCGTACGCTGCCGCTCGGCTCGTTTGTGCGTGTGACCAATCCGGCCACCTCGCGCTCGGTCGTCGTGCGTATCAACGACCGTGGTCCGTACGCGCGCGGCCGGGTGATCGACCTGTCGATGGCCGCCGCGAACGTGCTCGACATGCGCCATGCCGGCACCGCGCGGGTCAAGATCGAAGGGTTGACGCGGCAGGAAGCAAGGGCTGCACGTAACGAAATACTGGCGTCGAACTCGGGTTCGAGCGCCGAGAAATAAGCTGATGGCGGCACGCGTGTTTCAGGCGCAGCCGTAACGCCAGCGAGCAAGCGGCACCGCACGCTTGCCGTGCTGCAAGATTCAGTCAAAGGGCCGCCTCGCGCGGCCTTTTGCTTTTTTACTCATCCTTCTTCAGCGCCAACGCGCGCGTGTACAGCGTGTTGCGCGACGCCCCGGTGATGGCCGCCGCGACTTTCGCCGCGCTGCTCACCGTCAGCTCTTCCAGCAGGATGCCCAGCAACGCGTCGTGATCCTGCTCGCCGGCGGCTTCCGCCTGCGCGCCTTCCACCACCAGCACAAATTCACCGCGTTGCCGGTTCGGATCGGCGGCGAGCCACGCTGGCCCTTCGGCCAGGCTGCCGCGATGCAGCGCTTCATGTAACTTCGTCAATTCCCGCGCGATCAACAGCTTGCGCTCGCCGCCGAACGAGTCGGCCAGTGCCTGCACCGTCTCGACGATCCGGTGCGGCGCTTCGTAGAACACCATGGCGTGCGGATGCGTCGCGAGCGTTTGCAGCGTTGTCGCGCGTTGTTTTGCTTTCGGCGGCAGGAAGCCGAGGAACGAGAACGTCGCGACCCAGTCGCCGGCCGCGCTCAACGCGGTGGCGAGCGCGCTTGCGCCGGGTAGCGGAATCACCGGGAAGCCCGCTTCGCGAACCGCGTCGACCAGTTTTGCTCCGGGGTCGGAGATGCCCGGCGTGCCCGCATCGGAGACGTATGCCACGCGTTCGCCCGCTCGCAGATGTTCGATCAGGCGCAGCGCCGCGGCCCGCTCGTTGTGCTGATGAACCGCGACGAGCGGCTTCGAGATGCCGTAGCGCGCGAGCAGCTGGCCGGTGTTGCGGGTGTCTTCGGCGGCGATGCGGTCCGCGAGTCCGAGCACATGCAACGCGCGCAGCGTGATGTCGGCGATATTGCCGATCGGCGTGGCCACCACATACAGCGCGGCAGTGGGGTACTGCTGCCCTTGCGCGAGTTCGGAGAGAGGAGTCATGGGACAGAAGACGCAGACAGACGGAACGAGGCCGCCATTGTGCCACGCAGCGGCGCGCGAGCCGGGCGGCGCGCCGACGGCGCGACATGCCGCCGGCGCCACGGCGGTGAGCGTGCCGAAGGGCGTGACAATGAACCGGACAGAGAGCACGCCAAAGGGCACATCAAAGGGCACATCAAAGGGCACATCAAAGGGCACACCAAAGGGCACACCAAAGGGCACACCAAAGGGCACACCAAAGGGCACACCAAAGAGCACGCCAATGAGCACGCCGACGGGCAGAGCGGTGACCGCACCGAACGGCACGCCAATGAACGTATTGAAGAGCGCCGCGGCGTGCGCGCCGGCGAGCTTGCCCGTCAGCGCGCACAACTTTTTGGGACCTGCCCGGTCCAAACTCGTCGGCGCCGCTTTCGAGGCGCGTGCGCTGGAGTTTCTGCAGCGGCAGCGTCTGCGGTTCGTCGCGCGCAATGTGATGTGCCGCGGCGGCGAGATCGATCTCGTGATGCGCGAACGTGACGGCGCATTGGTGTTCGTCGAGGTTCGCGCCCGTGCGCAGCGGCACTATGGCGGCGCGGCGGCGAGCATCGGGTGGCAGAAGAAGCAGCGTATTGTGCGCGCCGCACGGCATTATCTGGCGACCCGCGGCCGGTATTCGCGCGACGAACCCGCGTGCCGTTTCGATGTGATTGCGTTCGAGGCCGGCCGGCTCGTGTGGCTGCGCGATGCGTTTCGCGCCGACGAAGTCTGACGCGGTGCGCGGAGAACGCGTGTGAGTGCGATAAACTTGCGCTCGCGTGCGGGTGTGCGAGCGACGCGCGCAAGCAGAAAAGCAGCGCGTTTTGCGGCGTATTCGCGAACGTGCGGGGTTGCCGGCATCACGCGTCAGCACAAAGCGAGTATCGCGCGGAAGCGAAATGAGCGCCGCGCGGGCATTGCGGAGCACCACCTGAAAGCACCCCAGTCTTCACAACACGGCCGCATGGCGCGGCTCATTCGCGGTACAAATTAGAGACTCGATGTCAGTCGAACGCATTCAACAACACTTCCGCGACAGCGCGGCAGTCAAACTCGAAGCCCTCGAAACCCTGTCGATGCCGATCGCCGCTGCGGTCGACACGATGTTCACCGCGCTTGCCAACGGCAATCGCATTCTTGCGTGCGGCAACGGCGGCTCGGCAGCCGACGCGCAGCATTTCGCCGCTGAACTGATCGGCCGATTCGAACGTGAGCGTCCGGGTTTGCCGGCGATCGCGTTGACCACGGACACGTCCGTGCTGACCGCGATTGCCAACGACTATTCATTCGAGCAGATTTTCTCGAAGCAGGTCTGGGCGCTCGGCCAGCCGGGCGACGTGCTGCTGGCGATCACCACGTCCGGCAATTCAGCCAATGTGCTGGCCGCGATCGAAGCCGCGCACGAGCGCGAAATGATCGTGGTCGCGCTGACCGGCAAGGGCGGCGGGCGCATGCAGGAAGTCTTGAGCGACACCGATATCCATGTGTGCGTGCCGTCCGATCGCACCGCGCGTATCCAGGAAGTGCATTTGCTGACCATCCATTGCCTGTGCGACGGCATCGATGCCATGTTGCTGGGCGAAGATTGAGACTGATTCCGAAGGAGAGCTAGTTGATGAGCGTATTCCGCGTCAAGAAAACACTGGTGAGAACCGTGCTGGTGGTCGGGTTCGCGGCGGGACTGTCCGCGACGTTGCAGGGTTGTTTCCTCGCCCTCGCTGGCGCGGCGGGTGGCGGCGCGCTGGTGGCGACCGACCGGCGCACGCTCGGCGCGCAGACCGAGGATCGCGAGTTGCAGGTGAAGGCGCTCGCGCAGATCAGCCAGAATTTGCCGGACTCGGCGCACGTGAACGTGACGGTGTTCAACCGGCGCGTGCTGCTGACCGGTGAAGTGGCGGGCGAGGTGTCGAAGCAGCGGGCCGAGACGATCGTGCGTGGCTTGAACAACGTGAACACGATCGTCAACGAACTCGCGATCATGCCGGCCAGCTCGTTCTCGTCGCGCACCAATGACACGTACCTTGAAACGCGCGTGAAGACCGCACTGATCGCCGAGAAGAATATTTCGGCGAACAACTTCAAGGTGGTGGCCGAGCGTGGCTCGCTGTATCTGATGGGTCTCGTCACGATGGACGAAGGCAATCGCGGCGCGGATGTGGCGAGCCGCGTGCCGGGCGTGACGCAGGTCGTGAAGGTGTTCCAGTACATCCAGCCGCAGGAAGCGGCGGCGGCTGCCGCGGCTGCGGCAACTGCGCCGGTGGCTGCATCGCAACCGGACGCCAGCGCGCCGACGGTCGGCACGATTCCGGATTCGTCGGTGAGCGCGCGTCCGCTCGAGCAGCAGGCGCCGGCGCCGGTCAGCAATTCGAGCTCGGTGCATCCGGGCAATCCGAAGACGACGCCATGAAGTGGGGCGTTGCTTTCGCAGGCGCTGTATTGACGGTTGGCGTGTTGGGCGGTGCTTTTGCATCGACGGTGCAGGCAGCTGATACGCCGCGCGGCCAGATGGTGGCAAACGCGAATGCGTGTATGGGATGTCACGCGGTGGACCGCAAGCTGGTCGGGCCATCGTTCCAGCAGATCGCGACGAAGTACAAGGGCGATGCGCAAGCGCCGGCAAAGCTGTCGCGCAAAGTGAAGGACGGGGGGGCTGGCGTATGGGGCATGATTCCGATGCCGGCGCATCAGTCGATGAGCGATGCGGACATCCGCACGGTGGTCGATTGGGTGCTGGCGGGCGCGCCATCGAAGTGATGTTTTGGCGCGCGGCGGCGCTTGGCAAAACGGAAAATGCCTGTGCTAGAATAATTCGCACGTTGGGGGGGTAGCTCAGCTGGGAGAGCGTCGCGTTCGCAATGCGAAGGTCGGGAGTTCGATCCTCCTCCTCTCCACCAAAGACATTCCAAGCAACACCAAAGTTTGACCAGAAAACCCCGCCGGGCTTGGCTCCGCGGGGTTTTTTGTTGCATACTATCGCCAGATTCTCCCAGCGACTGCAACCCCCAATCTGGGGTAACACCGGGGGTCGCTTCCAAGTGTTCCGGACCTGTTACCCCCCAACACGCCCAAAACTGAACGGACTCCGTTGACGGACGCAGCGATACGCGTTGCGGCCCCTCGCGCGAAGGTCTGGCGCCTGTATGACAGCCTGGGCTTGATTCTCGAGATCCATCCAGCCGGGGGAAATACTGGCGGTTTAAGTATCGGGTGGCGGGTAGGGAAAAGCGGTTGGCGCTGGGCATATTCCCAGATGTGAAGGTAACCGCGTCGACGAACTCACGCCGTGGGTCGTTGCTGACCAGCTCCGCACACACCGGTAACTCCAACGTCAGGTCAAGACGTCACTGGCTACACGCTTACACGCCAATAGCCCTAGAGGGCCGGTTCTCGCGCAAACAGCGGCGCCATCACGCCGCATCGCATACGTCTCTTTGCGCCACCGCAATGACATCCAGAGAATTGATGACAGGGTAAGCACTCGATCTGTACCGTCTGTTCGTAATGGCGGGACTGGGGCAATCTGATTCCCATCAGATGTGATGGGGAT
>NZ_JBYSWU010000056.1:0-56289 GCF_058781505.1 Paraburkholderia sp. FW306-2-2C-D06C
GTTTCACTAGCCCTTCACCACCATCAGGTTGGGCAGGGGACTTGCACCCCCAAGCTGTTGCGCATGCTCGGCGCACCGAAAAAAAACCCGAACGAGCGGTTCGGGTTTAATCCACCAAAGGAGGAGGTGGAGGAGACAGCGGAGGTTGCAGAACTGCTGCAACCGATGGGATCGATTATATGAGGCCCCCTTGTGCGATGCAAGAACATTTGCATTGCGAAATGCAATTTCACTATGTGAGACATGCACCAATCTGCCATCGCACTGGAAATTCTCTTTTAAATCAAATACAAGATCGCTATGGAGCGGCTGTGAAGGCAGACATCGACTAGAGTAAAACCCCTAAGTCCTTTAGGGCATTCCCGAATCGGCGGAACATACCGCACCGCAACACGCAAGCGGTCATTGTGCATAATTTCTCACCGAAGTCCCTCCGGGCGGATACGCAAACGCCGGGCTACAATGCCGTCTCGAAGACAAGCGACGCGCGGTGGAGCACAGGATGGAATGCAAAGTTAGCTGGATGGGGCAAGACGGGATGGCGTTCGCCGCCGAGACGGGCAGCGGCCATCTGGTCATGATGGACGGCGCGCCGGAAGGCGGCGGCCGCAATCTCGCGCCGCGTCCGATGGAAATGGTTCTGCTCGGCACAGGCGGCTGCACGGCGTACGACGTCGTGATGATCCTGAAGAAAAGCCGCCAGGAAGTGGCCGGTTGCTCGGTGACGCTGAAGGCCGAACGCGCAAGCGAAGATCCGAAGGTGTTCACCAGTATCCACTTCCACTTCACCGTGACCGGCAAGAATCTGAACCCGGCTACCGTGGAGCGAGCCATCAATCTGTCGCACGACAAATACTGCTCGGCGTCGATCATGATCGCGAAAACGGCCGAACTGTCGCACTCGTTCGATATCGTCGCGAGCTGAGCACGGCGTTTCGGCGCAGATAGCGCACTTAATGCAGGCAATGGCAAGCATCAAAAGAAAATGCCGGCGTCCACACGGACGCCGGCATTTTTCATTGGGTGGTGGCAAAGCAGGCCGATAAGCCGGATTCTGTGCACGCGCCGCGTCCGAAAACGCCGCGCGCGTGGCAGCCATTCCTCTAGGCGCGCCATTACTGACGCGCTCAAGCTTCCTACCCGCAGACGAGACGGGGGCCCCGTCCTGCATCTCGAAGATGCGCGCCTGCCTACTTGGAATTGCTCCGGGTGGAGGTTACCGTGCCGGTCTGCCTTGCAGCAGCCGCGGTGCGCTCTTACCGCACCGTTTCACCCTTACCTGATCCCGGCTTGCGCCGGGCCATCGGCGGTTTGCTTTCTGTTGCCCTGTTCCGCGTGTCACCACGGATGGCCGTTAGCCATCACCCTGCCCTGTGGAGTCCGGACTTTCCTCGCCCTCTTTGGCCGAAGCCGCAGAAGCCGCGACTGCCTAGCCTGCTTTGCTGGAGCGGATTTTACCACCGCGACGGGCGGCAAGCGGCTTGCGCGGCGGAAATAGCCGACCGGGCGGCATCGCTTACGACGCCCGCGCCGCGCCTGCGGACGCTTTAGCGCGAACGGCGCCCTGCGCGGAACACCGACGCGTCGTCGTAAAACGCGGGCAATTCGTTGTCAGGCCACCAGCCCGGAATGCCCAGTACGGGTAGCGGCGCGAACAGGCGGCTCGTCAAAGCTTCGGTACCCAGCAACGCATGGCTGACCGCTTCGTCCAGCCATGCGTTGCGCGCCACGGCGGGCCATCCAAAGTAGTCAGACGGTACATCGACGATCCACGCGTGACCCGTGCACGCCTTGAATGGCGCGATCAGCTTTTCCAGCAACGCGTGACCGAAGCAGCGCACTTCGCAATGCGTGCCCCACGCACCACGCCGGGAAACCAGCAGCGTCTGCCAGTCGAATCCGCGCAGGGCCGCGCCCAATGCCGGGTCCGCGCAGGCGAACAGCAACGCGTTTTCGTCGAACAGAGTCAGCGTATCGCGCACGCCGCCGCGGGTCGGCCCGACGCCTAAAACTTCGATCGCCGCCGACTGCCGCGCGTTCAGCGCCGCCTTGATGCGCGGAAACGCAAACCACATCGACGCGTTGAAGAAGTCATGCAGATTGTGGCGCGTCGGCACGCAGCCGGTCGACGCGATATGCGCCTCGTAAGCCGCTCCTGGCGGCAAATCGTCCTGCGCGATGAACGCGAGGCGCTGGCCGCGGCCGGTGCGCTGCTGCATCGCGCCGGCATCCGCGTTCATTTCGGCGAGCAACTCCGCATAGCCTTTAAGCGCGGCCTGCTGCCAGCGCTCGCCGCGCGCGGCAAACTGCGCGAACCACGGCGTCGACCAGTCGATATCGGCGAAACCCACGCGCGCCGCCTCCTGCACCTGCATCCAGTCCGGCCTCAGACCAGCCGCCAGCCAATCGGCTCGCCACCGCGCAACGGCACAACCGGCGTATCGCCGACCGGCAATTCAGCGGGCAGCGTCCATTCCTCGCGACGTAACGTGACTTGTTCCTCGCTGCGCGGCAGACCGTAGAAATCCGCCCCGAAGAAGCTCGCGAAGCCTTCGAGCTTATCCAGCGCGCCCGCTTTATCGAACGCTTCCGCATACAGTTCGAGCGCGTGCAGCGCCGTGTAGCAGCCCGCGCAGCCGCACGCGTGCTCCTTCAAGCCCTTCGGATGCGGCGCGCTATCGGTGCCGAGGAAGAAGCGCGGATTGCCCGAGGTCGCGGCCTCGACCAGCGCCACGCGATGCGTCTCGCGCTTCAACACCGGCAGGCAGTAGTAATGCGGGCGAATGCCGCCCTGGAAGATCGCGTTGCGGTTGTACAGCAGATGGTGCGCGGTGACCGTCGCGCCCAGCAGACCCGGGGCCACGCCGGCTTCACGAATGTAGTCGACGGCGTCCTTCGTGGTGATGTGCTCGAACACCACCTTCAGCGCCGGAAACTCGCGGCGCAGCGGCGTCATCACGCGATCGATGAACACCTTCTCGCGATCGAACAGATCGATCGACGCATCCGTCACTTCGCCGTGCACCAGCAGGGGCATGCCGGTTTCCTGCATGACTTCCAGCGTCTTCGCGCACTTCATGATGTCGGTGACGCCCGCGTCCGAGTTGGTCGTCGCGCCCGCCGGATACAGCTTCACGCCGTGCACGAAGCCGCTTGCGCGCGCGCGGCGGATTTCGTCAGGCGGGGTGTTGTCGGTCAGGTACAGCGTCATCAGCGGCTCGAACTTCGCGCCCGCCGGAATCGCGGCGACGATGCGCTCGCGGTACGCCTGCGCCATGGCGGTAGTGGTGACCGGCGGCTTCAGGTTCGGCATGATGATCGCGCGGCCGAACTGGCGCGCGGTGTCCGGCAGCACGGCGGCTAGCATCGCGCCGTCGCGAACGTGCAAATGCCAATCGTCCGGGCGGGCGAGTGTGAGGGAATCGAGGGAAGCAGTAGAAGCAGTCATGGCGAGAGGGGGACGAACCTCGGCGACAAAGCCAATCGACGGGTGGATACCGCAGCAAACCGCAGCGTTGCGGCCTGAACACACGTCAATTTAGCTATTTGGCGGTTCTGGCTCGGTGATATGCTTTGAAAATCATCATTGTAACGGCTTGCCCCGTTCACAGGCTTACCCGCAACATGTGCCAACTTCTCGGAATGAACTGCGCCGCGCCGACGGACGTCACGTTCTCGTTCACCGGCTTTGCGGCGCGCGGCGGCGTCACCGATCACCATGCCGACGGCTGGGGCATCGCCTTCTTCGAAGACAAAGCCTGCCGCCTGTTCATCGACCATCAATCGTCGGCCACCTCGCCGATCGCCGAGATGGTCAAGCGCTACCCGATCAAATCGAAGAACACGATCGCGCATATCCGCAAGGCGACCCAGGGGCACATCCTGCTGGAGAACTGCCATCCTTTCATGCGCGAACTGTGGGGTCGGCACTGGATCTTCGCGCACAACGGCGACCTGAAAAATTATTCGCCCCCGCTGACCGGCGTCTATCAGCCTGTCGGCACGACCGATAGCGAGCTCGCGTTCTGCGCGCTGCTACAAGGTTTGCGCAAGGCCTTTCCCGGCTGCCAGCCACCGCTTGAAGAACTGTTCGCCGCGCTCGAAACGCTCACGCGCGAGATCACGCAGTTCGGCGTGTTCAATTTCCTGATGTCGAACGGCCAGGCGTTGTTCGCGCATTGCTCGACGCACCTGCACTTCATCGTGCGGCGCTGGCCGTTTTCCACCGCGCATCTGGTCGATGCGGACGTGTCGATCGATTTCGCCAAGTACACGACGCCGGAAGACCGCGTCGCCGTGATCGCGACGCAACCGCTCACCGATAACGAAGTGTGGACCGCGTTCCAACCCGGCGACCTGATGATGTTCCAGCACGGCGAAGTGATCGGCCGCGTCAATGTGCCGGTGCCGGCCGCCGTGCTCGAGAAGCTGCGCAACCCGGCGCTGGATGCATCGGCTTCGGCGACCACGATCGCGGCTTCCGTTGGAGCCGCGGCAACGGCTGAAGTCGACCTCGAAGCGGCGGACGATGCCGCTGCGTTCGAGTCCTGATCCCCGCGCGTCAAACCCCAAACGCACGCAAGCAGCAAATGAAAAAGCCGCTTCTCCCGAAGCGGCTTTTTTCTGCCGAAGCGTGAAGCGTCGCGGCAAACTCAGTGCAGAATCTTCGCCAGAAAGTCCTTCGCGCGATCCGACTTCGGATTCGCGAAGAAGTCTTCCTTGCGGTCGTCTTCGACGATCAAGCCCTTGTCCATGAAGATCACGCGATGCGCGACTTTCTTCGCAAAGCCCATTTCGTGCGTGACGCACATCATGGTCATGCCTTCCTGCGCGAGTTCGACCATCACGTCGAGCACTTCGTTGATCATTTCCGGGTCGAGCGCGGAGGTCGGCTCGTCGAACAGCATAGCGATCGGGTCCATCGACAGCGCGCGTGCAATCGCCACACGCTGCTGCTGACCGCCTGACAACTGCCCCGGAAACTTATCCGCATGCGCACGCAGACCGACGCGATCGAGCAGCTTCAGCCCCTTCGCCGTCGCTTCGTCGTTCGAGCGGCCGAGCACCTTGACCTGCGCGAGCGTCAGGTTCTGCACGATCGACAGATGCGGGAACAGCTCGAAGTGCTGGAACACCATGCCGACTTTCGCGCGCAGCTTCGACAGATTGGTTTTCTTGTCATTCAGCGATTGACCGTTGATGACGATCTCACCCTTCTGGAACGGCTCGAGTCCGTTCACGGTTTTGATCAGCGTGGACTTGCCCGAGCCCGACGGCCCGCACACCACCACCACTTCACCTTTTTTGACTTCCGTCGTGCAGTCGGTCAGCACCTGAAACTGGCCGTACCACTTCGAAACATTCTTGATTGAGATCATCTTGCGACCTTTTTCTGAAGACCTTTGACGAGGCTCGACGCGACCACACAGATCACGAAATAACACGCGCCCGCGAACAGTACCATTTCGACATTCGTGCCGTCACGGTCGCCAATATTCGTAGCGGTGCGGAAGAAGTCGGCGAGGCTGATCACATAGACGAGCGACGTATCCTGAAACAGCACGATACCTTGCGTCAGCAGCAGCGGCACCATCGCGCGGAACGCCTGCGGCAGCACCACGAGACGCATGGCCTGCGCGTAGTTCATGCCGAGCGCGAACGACGCATTGACCTGCCCGCGCGGCACCGACTGAATGCCGGCGCGGATGATCTCCGAATAGTACGCCGCCTCGAACAGCGAGAAAGCGACCATCGCGGAGGCGAGGCGGATGTCGATATCCGGCGACAGCCCCAGCACGTTTTGCAGCACCTGCGGCACGATCAGGAAGAACCACAGCAGAACCATCACCAGCGGGATCGAACGGAACACCGTGACGTAGCCCTTCGCGAACCATTCGAGCGGCTTGAACGACGACAGCCGCATCATCGCGAGAATGGTGCCCCAGACGATGCCGATCACGATCGCGATCAGCGTGATCTTGAGCGTGATGATGGCGCCGGTCCACAGCGTAGGCAGTGCGCCCGAAATACTGCTCCAGTCGAAATGGTGCATCACTTGCCTCCGATATAGCCGGGCAACCGGGTCTTGGCTTCGACCCAGCGCATCAGTTGCATCACGACCAGATTGATCAGCACATAGGCCAGCGTGACGGCGATAAACGACTCATACGTCTGTGACGTGTAGTCGACCAGCTGGCGCGCCTGTGCGGACAGATCCAGCAGACCGATCGTCGAGGCGACCGCCGAGTTCTTGAAGATATTCAGAAACTCGGACGTGAGCGGCGGCACGATGATCCGGTACGCGACCGGCAGCAGCACATAACGGTACGTCTGCCATTGCGTGAAACCCATCGCCAGACCCGCGGCGCGTTGGCCCTTCGGCAGCGCGTTGATGCCCGAGCGCACCTGTTCGCACACGCGCGCGGCGGTAAAGAGCCCAAGACACACGATCGACGACGAGAAAAACTGCGCACTCGGCGGCAATTGCTTGTACCAGGTGCCGATCGACACCGGCAGCAACTCCGGTATCACCAGATACCAGATGAAGAACTGTACGATCAGCGGGATGTTGCGGAAAATCGCGACGTAGACCGTACCGATGCCGGACGCCCATTTGTTCGGCACCGTACGCAGCACACCGAAAAACGAACCGACGATCAGCGCGATTACCCATGCCGACAGCGACACGGTAATCGTCACCCAGAAGCCGGACATCAGCCAGCCCAGATAAGTGGTCGGCTCGCCGGTGGAGACCGGACTCAGCAAAATGCTCCAGTTCCAGTGATATGACATGACCAAGACTCCAGCAAAAAGAAACGGAAGAAGCGCGTGGCCCCTTCCGTTTCGTTCAGCGTTTCAAAAAAACAGCTAAGGTTTAATCGATTGCCTTGTCATTCGGGCTCTTGTAGAGCGCCTTCATGTCGTCGCTTTCCGGGAAGGCCAGGTTCAGGCCCTTCGGCGGAATCGGCGATTCGAACCACTTCTTGTAGATGGCCGACGCTTCACCCGAGGTTTCGACCTTCGCGATCGCGTCGTCGACCACCTTCTTGAACTCCGGATCGTTCTTGCGCAGCATGCAGCCGTACGCTTCATGCGATTGCGGCGTGCCGGCAATCACGAAATCGCCCGGGTTGTTCGACTTGGCGCGTTCTCCTGCCAGCAGCGCGTCGTCCATCATGAACGCGGCAGCGCGGCCGGTGGACAGCGTCAGGAACGACTCGCCGTGGTCCTTCGCGCTGATGATGTTCATGCCCATGCTCTTGTCCTGATTCATCTTGCGAAGCAGGCGCTCGGAGGTCGTGCCGGCGGTCGTGACGACCGTCTTGCCCTTCAGGTCGGCCCAGTCCTTGATGCCCGAATCCTTCTTGGTCATCAGACGCGTGCCGATCACGAAGATGGTGTTCGAGAACGAAACCTGTTGCTGGCGCTCGGCGTTATTGGTGGTCGAGCCGCATTCCATGTCGACGGTGCCGTTCTGCACCAGCGGAATACGGTTTTGCGACGTGACAGGGGTGAGCTTGACCTTCAGGTTAGGCATATTCAGCTTGGCCTTGACCGCGTCCACCACCTTCAGTGCGAATTCCTGCGAATAACCGATGACGTTCTGCTTGTCATCGTAGTACGAAAACGGGATCGACGATTCGCGATGCCCCAGCGAAATCACGCCCGTGTCCTTGATCTTTTTCAGCGTACCGGCGTCTTGCGCATGCGCGCCAACTGTGAACAGTCCGAGAGTCGCGAGCAGCAGCGCAGCTTTTTTAACCTTCATGTGTGATCTCCTTCCTTGGCAAGAACCGGCGCCAGTTTAGCAAAGTAATTATTCTGAAAGTACGGCTATAAACCATGTTTGTTGCGCGCCCCCCAAGGGGACTTCCTCCGGGGGGCGTGCTAGAGGGTTTACGGCGCTTCCGCCCGGTCGGTCAACCTTTTCCGGATATGCAAAGACGGGCAGCATCGATACGATGCCGCCCGCCGGGTGATGCACGCGGTCTCGTGAACCGCGTCGAAGCAAGGATTGGCAGCGGCCCGCAAGGTGGCGGACCGGCTGTTTCACGCAGACAAATCAGGGGTACAGGCCACGCATTTCACGTGCTTGCAGAATCCGCTTGCAGGCCACGATAAACGCCGCGGTCCGCACCGACACATTCTGCTCGCTCGACACTTGCCACACTGCGGCGAACGCTTCGCGCATCACGCGCTCGAGACGCTGGTTGATCTCGTCTTCGGTCCAGAAGAAGCTCGAGAAATCCTGCACCCATTCGAAGTACGACACCGTCACGCCGCCCGCATTGGCCACCACGTCCGGAATCACGAGGATGCCGCGGTCGCGCAGAATGTCGTCCGCCGCGGTGGTGGTCGGGCCGTTGGCGCCTTCCACGACGATCTTCGTCTTGATCTTGCCGGCGTTCTTCTCGGTGATCTGGTTTTCCAGCGCGGCCGGAATCAGGATGTCCGATTCGACGGTCCAGAAGTCTTCGTTCGCGATCGCGTCGGCTTCCGGGAAGCCGCCGACACCGCCGGTCTTCGCAACGTGCTCGAGCAATGCGCCCGCATCGATCCCGCTCGACTTGTAGAGCGACCCGGTGTGGTCCTGCACCGCGACCACCTTGGCGCCCGCTTCCTGGAACAGACGCGCTGCAATCCCGCCGACGTTGCCGAAGCCTTGCACGGCAATACGCGCGCCTTCGATGTCGAAGCCGATGCGGCGCGCCGCTTCGCAACCGACCACGAACACGCCGCGGCCAGTGGCTTCCTTGCGGCCGAGCGAACCGCCGAGCGTGATCGGCTTGCCGGTCACGACGCCCGTGGCCGTTTGGCCCTGGTTCATCGAGTACGTGTCCATCATCCACGCCATGATCTGCTCGTTCGTGTTCACGTCCGGCGCGGGGATGTCGGTATTCGGTCCGATGATGATGCCGATTTCGCTGGTGTAGCGGCGCGTCACGCGCTCCAGTTCACCACGCGACAGCGTGCGCGGATCGACCCGGATGCCGCCCTTCGCGCCGCCGTACGGCACGTTCACCGCAGCGTTCTTGACCGACATCCATGCCGACAGCGCCATCACTTCCGACAGCGTCACGTCCTGGTGGTAACGCACGCCGCCCTTACCCGGACCACGCGACACGTTGTGCTGCACGCGATAGCCTTCGAAGTGCGCGACCGTGCCGTTATCGAGTTCGATAGGCACATCGACGATCAGAATGCGCTTCGGGCGCTTCAGGGTTTCGAGCCAGCGGGACAGCGAGCCGAGGTACGGCGCGACGCGGTCGACCTGGCGCAAGTAGTTGCCCCAGGGGCCGAGGTCTTCGCTATTGAGGTAGGACGGGATGGACTGCAACGATGATGCGGATTGTGCGACTGGCTGCTGGGAAGACATGAACGCTCCGGCGTTGATCGAATGCCGCCATTGTCGAAAAACGCCAATTTGAAATCCAATGCCGTTTCCTTATCCGATTATGTTTTTTTTGCATAATCATCGAAAACCTGCAATTTGACGTCGTACCCGAGCAGTTTCAGGCGGCCCGCTGTCCCAGTTCGTCCGACACCACGTCCCACAGCTGACGCACGAGTATCTGCCGCGCATCGTCGCTTTTCGCCGCCAGCTTGTCGCGATAGAGACGGATCTCCATGGTCAGCGTGAGCTGACCTTCGGGCGTGCCGCGGGTCGCGCGATCCAGCCGGATCAGCTTGCCGTCGGCGACCGCGTCTTCCACCGCGCTGTGCGGCAGAAACGCGATGCCGTGGCCGGCCAGCGCCATCGCCTTGAGCCCTTCGGCCATGTCGGTTTCGTACAGGCGGTCCAGATACAGACGCTCGGGCGCGTTGGCGAGGATCACTTCGGTCATGCGGCCGAGGTACGCGTTCGGCGTGTACGAGAGATAAGGTGTCGGCACCTCGGAACTGCCCGGCAGCGTGTAACGCGGCCGGCCCGCGCGGCCCGGCGCCGAGAACGGGCTGATCGGCTCGTTGCCGAGCGTCAGCATGTCGTAGCGCGCCGGATCGAGCGCGACCGGGTGGCTGGGATGGTGATAGCCCATCATCAGATCGCAGCCGCCTTCCACCAGCGACAAAGCCGCATCGTGCACATTCAGTGCGCGCAGCCGCGTGTGGATCGGGCCCATCTGCGCTTCGATGCGTTGCAGCCAGCGCGGGAAGTAGGTCAGCGAGAGCGTGTGCGGCACCGCGAACTCGATGGTCGCCTGCGGCGTCGCCGTGTGCCCGCGCAGCAGCGCGCGCGCCTCGTGGAACTGCGACAGCATCGTGAGCGCCTGCTCGTTGAACACCTGGCCGGCCGCAGTCAGCCGCGTCGGGTAGACCGACCGGTCGATCAATTCCGTGCCGAGCCACGCCTCCAAGGCCTGGATGCGCCGCGAAAACGCCGGCTGCGTGACGTGGCGCAATTCGGCCGAGCGGCTGAAACTACGCGTTTCCGCTAGCGAAACGAAGTCCTCGAGCCATTTCAGTTCCATGCGAAAGCCTGCCGCCGGCGGGGAGAGAAGAAGTCAGCATTCTAGCGGCGCGGCTGCGGCGCCGGCGCATCGCCAGGGCATCGAGGGCATCGGCGCGGCTTTGATGCGGGCTCAAAGCAGACCTGCCGCGGACGTGGCGCGGGCCAGGTTCGTGGCGGGATCGATCCCGAGATCGGGCAAACAGCGGCACAGTGGTAAAATTCGCGGTTCCCTCCGTTCCCGAACTGGTCACTGAGCGCTCATTGGGCGCTCAACGCCCCAACCCGCCGCCATCATGTCCGACACCCGCCCCGACACTCTGTTCGCGCTGACAGCGCTCTCCCCGCTCGACGGCCGCTACGCCTCGAAAACCGAAGCCCTGCGCGACTGGCTTTCGGAAGCCGCGTTCATGCGCCATCGCGTGACGGTTGAAATCCATTGGCTGATCGCCTTGTCGCGCGCCGGTTTCGCCGAAGTGCCGCGCTTTTCCGAAGCGTCCGAGCAATTCCTGCTGCAATTGGCCGAGCGCTTCACCGCGCACGACGCCGCGCGCATCAAGGACATCGAACGCGTGACGAATCACGACGTGAAGGCGGTCGAGTACTGGCTGAAGGAATCGGTGAAGGGTCAGGAAGAACTGGAGCGCGCAAGCGAGTTCATCCACTTCGCGTGCACCTCGGAAGACATCAACAACACGTCGCACGGCCTGATGCTGGCCGGCGCCCGTGAGCACGTGATTCTGCCGGCGCTGCGCTCGGTGCATCAGCGCCTCGTCGCCCTGGCGCATGCGCATGCCGAACAGCCGATGCTGTCGCGCACGCACGGCCAGCCGGCCAGCCCCACCACCCTCGGCAAGGAAATCGCCAACGTCGCCGCGCGCCTGGAACGCGCGATCGACCGCGTCGCGAAGGTCGAACTGCTCGGCAAGATGAACGGCGCGGTCGGCAACTTCAATGCGCACCTGTCCGCGTATCCGGAATTCGACTGGGAAGCGTTCTCGCGCGAAGTGGTCGAACAGCGTCTGAAGCTCACGTTCAATCCGTACACGATCCAGATCGAACCGCACGATTACATGGCCGAGCTGTTCGACGCCGTGTCGCGCGCCAACACGATCCTGCTGGATCTGGACCGCGACGTGTGGGGCTACATCTCGCAGGGCTATTTCAAGCAACGCACGAAGGCCGGCGAAATCGGTTCGTCGACGATGCCGCACAAGGTCAATCCGATCGACTTCGAAAATTCGGAAGGCAACCTCGGCCTCGCGAACGCCACGCTGCGCCACCTTGCCGACAAGCTGCCGGTGTCGCGCTGGCAGCGCGACCTGACCGACTCGACGGTGCTGCGCAACATGGGCGTCGCGTTCGGCTACTCGCTGCTCTCATACGACGCGCTGATCCGCGGTCTGGACAAGCTCGAAGTGAATCCGCAGCGTCTGAACGAAGACCTCGACAACTGCTGGGAAGTGCTGGCCGAGCCGGTGCAAACGGTGATGCGCCGCTATGGCATCGAGAATCCGTATGAGCAACTGAAAGAGCTCACGCGCGGCAAGGGCATCACGCGTGAAGCATTGCAGACGTTCGTCGGCGCTCTGGCTATTCCGCAGGACGCGAAGGATCGCTTGCTCGCGATGACGCCGGCATCGTATGTCGGCAAGGCGGTGGAACTGGCGAAGCGGATCGCTTAAGACCCAGTCATTGCCTCGTTGCTTCAGGCATAAAAATCAGCCAAAAAAAGGCGCTCACACTCGGAGCGCCTTTTTTCATCTTGCTGCGTGAGCGTCGAAAAGCCTCACCGCGCCTTCATCTGCTTCAACACCTCATCGACGATCTCTTCCGGCGACAACTCGATGCTCACCGTAATCGCTTCATCGGGGCCCGGTTCTTCGAGCGTTTCGAGCTGGCTCTGCAACAGCGACGGATCGAAGAAATGGCCGGTGCGCGTGGTCAGCCGTTCGCGCAGCACGTCGTACGAACCCTTCAGATAGACGAAGCACACATCCTTGTCGCCATTGCTGCCGCCACGCAGAACATCGCGGTACGAGCGCTTCAGCGACGAACACGTGAACACCGCCTTCTCGCCCGCCTTCTGCTTCTCTTCGATCGCTGCGCGGATGGTTTGCAGCCACGGCCAGCGGTCTTCGTCGGTGAGCGGAATGCCGTGGTGCATTTTCTCTTTGTTGGCGGCGCTGTGAAACGCGTCGCCGTCGGTGAATGCGCAGTGCAGGCGTTCGGCCAGCATTTCGCCAATCCTCGTTTTGCCGGCGCCCGACACGCCCATTGCGATCAGAATCATCAAATACTCCTTACACGACCGTCGCGAGCGCGAAGGTCAACAGCAAACCCATCAGCGAGATGATGGTCTCGAGGAGCGACCATGTCTTGAAGGTCTGCCCCACCGTCATACCGAAATATTCCTTGATCAGCCAGAAACCGCCGTCGTTGACGTGCGAGAAAATCAGCGAGCCCGAACCCGTGGCAAGCACCAGCAATTCCGGCGTAACCTGCACGCCGCTGGCGGCTGTGATCGGCGCGACGATGCCGCACGCGGTGGTCATTGCGACCGTCGCCGAACCCGTGGCCAGACGAATCAGCGCGGCCACCAGCCAGCCGAACAGCAGCGGCGACAGATGCATGGCCGTCGCGACGGCGACGATTTCCTTCGAAATGCCGCTATCCATCAGCACGCGCCCAAAACCACCGCCCGCGCCGACGATCAGCGTGATGCCCGCGATCGGCGCAAGACATTCGCCGCAGAACTTCTGGATCTGCTCGCGATTGAAGCCGCGGCTCGCGCCGAAGGTCCAGAAGCTGACCAGCACGGCGAACAACAGCGCGACATCCGAATTGCCGACAAAATGCAGCAGATCGTTCGGCAAGGTCTTCGGCGTGAAGACGAGGTCGGCCCAGCTGCCGACCAGCATCAGGATCACCGGCAGCAGGATCGTGAACAGCGTCACGCCGAAGCTCGGCAGTTCGCGCTTCGGCGCCGCGCTCGTCGCACTCGTCGCACTCGTCGCACTCGTCGCACTCGTCGCACTCGTCGCACTCGTCGCGCTCGTCGCGTTATTTTGCGCGTCGTCAGGGTGGCCGAGGAATTGCGCGGCGAGCGGGTTGTTGTTCGGCAGCTTGATATAGCGGCTGATGAGCAACGCGAACAGCGGACCGGCGACGATCGCCGTCGGCACGCCCACGATCAGACCGTAGGCAATCGTCTTGCCGATATCGGCGTGATATTGCTGCACCGCGAGCATCGCAGCCGGGTGCGGCGGAATCAGGCCGTGCACGACCGAAAGGCCCGCGACCATCGGCAAGCCGACCAGCAGCAGTGATTTATTGGTGCGTTTGGCGACGTTGAATGCGATCGGAATCAGCAGCACGAAACCGACTTCGAAGAACACCGGCAAGCCGACGATGATCGCCACGACCATCATCGCCCAATGAATGTTCTTCTCACCGAACCACTCGATCAGCGTAGTGGCAATGCGCTCCGCGCCGCCGGATTCGGCCATCAATTTGCCGAGCATCGTGCCGAGGCCGACCACGACCGCGATGTGGCCGAGCGTATTGCCGTTGCCGGTTTCGAAAGATTTGACGATCGTGCCGATCGGCATGCCGGATACGAGACCCAGCAGCAGCGATACGATGATCAGGACGAGAAACGGATAGACCTTGAAGCGCGTGATCATCAAGATCAGCAGTGCGATGGCGATCACCGCGAAGACCAGCAGCATGCTGCCGTGGACAGCTTCCATGAAGCTCCTCCTTGTGCGTTATTGATTCTGAGTGCGGAACGCGGCTGACACCTTGTCTCGCAGCGGCCTGAGGCGGCGCCCGAAAACCCGGCTTGCCGCGCGGACGCTGAATTTTACTTGCTGTCGAGTCTTAAGGCGCGCAAAAGTGGCGCGCATATCGAAAGAAGCCTCGCCGCAACAGCCTGAGAGGCCGTATCGACGAGGCTTCTTTGCGTCAACCTTGATCGCGGACTAAAGCACGTGCCGTTTCGTTCTAGTGATGGGCAGGCGCGGCCAGCTGGCTGGCGGCGCGCGCGAGGCGCGTGACTTCGTCCCAGTTTTGCGCGGCGAGCGCCGCTTTCGGCGTCAGCCATGAACCGCCGACGCACACCACGTTCGGCTGCGACAGGAAATGCGTGGCGGTTTCAGCCGTAATGCCGCCGGTCGGGCAGAACTTCAGCGTCGGGAACGGGCCGTAGAAAGCTTGCAGCATCGGCAAGCCGCCGGCCTGCTGCGCCGGGAAAAACTTGACGATTTCGTAGCCGAGTTCCAGCGCCGCGATGATGTCGGTCGGCGTCATCACGCCCGGCAGCAGCGGCAAGCCCGCATCTTGCGCGGCCTTGTGCATGTCTTTTGTCAGGCCCGGCGACACGCCGAACTGTGCGCCCGCTTTCTTCGCCTGAGCGCAATGCTCGGGCTTCGTGATCGTGCCGACGCCGACCACGATGTCCTCGGCCAACTGGCTCGCGCGCTCGATCGCTTCCAGACCGGCCGCGGTGCGCAGCGTGATTTCGAGCACCTTCACGCCACCCGCGTGCAGCGCGCGCGACACATGTTCACCCTGTTCGACCGAATCGAACGCGAGCACCGGAATCACCGGGCCGAGGCGCACGATATCGCTAACTGTTTTCGCCGTCATAGTCAGACTCCTTATTTCTGCAGCACGTGGCTGGCTTGAGTGGTGCTCGAGTGTTCGCTGGCTTGTCCGCCGTGGTGCGCGTGGCGTTCGCCGACCATCGGGCCGAACACCGAGGCGCCCTGCTCCGCGGGCGCCGCCGCCGCACGGAACACACCGAACAATTCGCGGCCGAAGCCGACTTCGTTTTCCGCCTGATGCTGCGGCATCGCCTCCGGCCGCGCCGCCCATTCGGCTGCATCGATTTCGATGTCGAGCACACCGGCTTCCGCGTCGATCACCAGCATGTCGCCGGTGCGGACCTTGCCGATCGGGCCTTGCAGCAACGCTTCCGGCGACAGGTGGATCACCGCCGGCACCTTGCCCGAAGCGCCCGACATGCGGCCGTCCGTGACCAATGCGACGTGGAAACCTTGATCCTGCAACACACCGAGCAGCGGCGTCAAACGGTGCAACTCGGGCATGCCGTTTGCGCGCGCGCCCTGGAAGCGCACCACCGCGATGAAATCGCGCTTCAGCTCGCCGTTGTCGAAAGCTTCCTGCACGGCTTCCTGCGAATCGAACACGATGGCCGGCGCCTTCACCTTGCGATGCTGCGCTGCGACCGCCGAGATCTTGATCACGCCGCGGCCGAGCTTGCCCTGCATCAGACGCAAGCCGCCGTCGGGCTGGAACGGTTCCTCGATGCCGCGCAGCACCGCGGTGTCTTCGCTGACCTGCGCGCCCGGCACCCATCGCAGCTTGCCGTCGAGCAGCTTCGGCTCTTCCGTATAGTGCTTGAGGCCCTTGCCCGCGACGGTGTTCACGTCTTCATGCAGCAAGCCGCCTTCCAGCAGATTGCGGACCAGGAACGCGACGCCGCCGGCCGCGTGGAAGTGATTCACGTCGGCCTTGCCGTTCGGGTAAATCTTCGCGAGCAGCGGCACGGCTTGCGACAACGTGTCGAAGTCGTCCCAGTCGATCACGATGCCGGC
Source organism: Paraburkholderia sp. FW306-2-2C-D06C (assembly GCF_058781505.1). Taxonomy (NCBI): domain Bacteria; kingdom Pseudomonadati; phylum Pseudomonadota; class Betaproteobacteria; order Burkholderiales; family Burkholderiaceae; genus Paraburkholderia; species Paraburkholderia sp. FW306-2-2C-D06C. Next base: position 16,069 of record NZ_JBYSWU010000056.1, read on the forward strand.
CGCCCGTGCGATTGCGACCAGGTGCAGCGTATGGTTGGTCGAACCGCCCGTCGCCAGCAACGCGACGATGCCGTTGACGATCGCTTTCTCGTCGATCACGCGGCCGATCGGCATGTAGTTGCCGCGCTCCACCGTCAGATCGAGCACGCGGCGCGCGGCCTGCGCGGTCAGCGCGTCGCGCAGCGGCGTATGCGGATGCACGAAGGCGGAACCCGGCAGATGCAGGCCCATCACTTCCATCAGCATCTGATTGCTGTTCGCGGTGCCGTAGAAGGTGCAGGTGCCGTGGCTGTGATAGGCGGCGGCTTCCGCTTCGAGCAGCGCGTCACGGCCGCACTGGCCGGTGGCGAAGAGCTGGCGGGTCTTGGCTTTGTCGTCGTTCGAGAGGCCGCTGCCCATCGGGCCGGCCGGCACGAAAATCGTCGGCAGATGGCCGAATTGCAGCGCGCCGATCAGCAGACCCGGCACGATCTTGTCGCAGATGCCGAGGCACAGCGCCGCGTCGAACATGTTGTGCGTGAGGGCGACGGCCGTGCTCATCGCGATCACTTCGCGCGAGAACAACGACAGTTCCATGCCCGCATTGCCTTGCGTGACGCCGTCGCACATCGCCGGCACGCCGCCCGCGAATTGCGCGACGCCGCCGTTTTCACGCGCGGCGTCCTTGATGATGTCCGGGTAGTTTTTGTACGGCGCGTGCGCGGACAGCATTTCGTTATACGCCGACACGATGCCGATGTTCGGCTGGCGAATCTGCTTGATGACGAGCTTGTCGTTGCCTTCGAGGCCGGCAAAACCGTGGGCCAGATTGGCGCACGAGAGCGCGCCGCGCGCCGGGAATTTGCCTTGAGCGTGTTCGATGCGGGCCAGATACGCCTCGCGAGTGGGCTTGCTGCGCTCGATCACGCGTTGCGTGACCTTCAACAATTGCGAATGCGGGGAAACCATCGGAGCTCCTTCGTCGCTGGCCTCGGGTGCGCGCGCACTATGCCAGGCAGGTGTCGCGGGGATGTCGGATCAACCGACGACGCAATCTTAGTAGAAAAACTACATGATCGCAATGACGACCCCTGCTGCACTGCCGCATCTTCGAATTGCCCGTATCGCCTTACTGGCAGCCAATCGGCGATGAGCACGCAAAACCCAGGGATTACACCTAGAGCATTAAATGTAGTTTTTGTACCTTCCTGGGCAATCAGATATAGTCCACGCATTCTTCAGCATAGTGCGAGTTTTCCAATGATGCTGTCTCAGGTGGAAGAGATGCGCGAGCAACTGCGCCCGTCCGAGCGCAAGCTGGCCGATTACGTGATCGAAGCGCCACGCGAGGTGCTGGATCTGTCGATGACCGAGGTGGCCGCGCGTGCCGGCGTCAGCCAGCCGACCATTGCGCGGTTCTGTCATGCGCTCGGTTTTTCGGGCTTCCGCGAGTTCAAGATCCGGCTGGCGCAAGGCATCGCCGCGGAAGTGCCCGCCGTCTACCGCGACGTGCGACCCGACGAGCCGACGCCGGGCGTCGCCGCGAAGGTGCTCGACCGGACCATCGGCGCGCTGATCCAGGTGCGCAACAACCTGTCGTCGGACAGCGTGGCGGCGGCGATCGCGCTGCTGGCGCAGGCGCGGCGCATCGAGTTCTACGGCGCGGGCGGCTCGGGCATTGCCGCGCTCGACGTGCAGCACAAGTTCTTTCGCCTCGGCATGCCGAGCGTCGCGTATTCGGACCCGCATACGTTTCTGATGTCGGCGGCGCTGCTGGGCGTTGGCGACGTAGTGGTGGCAATCTCGAATACGGGCCGCACGCGCGATATCGTCGACGCGGCAAAGTTGGCGCTCGCCGCGGGCGCCAAAGTGATCGCGATCACGCACGGCAACTCGCCGCTCGCGCGGCTCGCGACGGTCGGCTTGTTCGCCAACGTCGATGAAGATACGGATATCTTTTCGCCGATGACCTCGCGCGTCTCGCATCTGGCGATTGGCGACATTCTGGCGGTGGGCGTGGCGTTGAGCCGTGGACCGGAACTGGTCGGCAAGCTGGCTCAGGCGAAGGAAGTGATTAATCGACGCCGGATTGACCCTGGCGGCTGACGCGCCGCACGCAAGTCCGGCGCGTGCTGCCTCAAAACGGCTTCAAAACAACCAAAGCCACCGCCGCCAGCATCCCCAGCACCGGCAGTTCATTGAACATCCGATACCACTTATGCGAGCGCGTATTCTCACCGCGCTCGAAGGTCCGCAGCAACACGCCGCAGTACACGTGATACACGATCAGCAGCACGACCACGCCCACCTTCGCATGAATCCAGCCTTGCCCGCGGCCGATCCCCACCACGAGCCATAGCCACACGCCGCACAACAGCGCCGGCACCGCAATCAACGACATAAAGCGAAACAGCTTGCGCGCCATGAGCAGCAAGCGCCTCACCGCGGCGGGTTCCGTTTCCATCGCCAGATTGACGAAGATGCGCGGCAGATAGAACAGGCCGGCGAACCAGGAAGCAATCAGAACGATGTGAAACGTCTTTACCCAGAGCATCTGGCGGTCCTTGTACCTTGTACCTGTGCGATTGTTTGGCGTGTTTCGAGCGAGTTGGCGCGGCTGCGTTGCACAGCCGCGCTATTGCCGCGGTCCTGGTGGTGCTGGCCGCCCTGCATGGTTACTGCCGGCCTTCGCCGTGCCCCAGCACCACGTATTTCAGCGACGTCAGCCCTTCCAGCCCTACCGGCCCGCGCGCGTGCAGCTTGTCGTTCGAGATGCCGATTTCCGCGCCCAAGCCGAATTCAAAGCCGTCCGCGAAACGCGTCGACGCGTTGACCATCACGCTCGCCGAATCGACTTCACGCAGGAAACGCATCGCGCGGTCGTGGTCTTCGGTGACAATCGCGTCGGTGTGCCGCGAGCTGTACGTGTTGATGTGTTCGATCGCCGCGTCGAGACCGTCGACCACCTTGATCGCCAACACCGGCGCGAGATACTCGGTGCGCCAGTCTTCTTCGGTGGCATCGACGAGCGGACCCACGCCCGCCTCCGACAATACCGCCCGCGCCGCGGCATCCACCCGCAGTTCGACTTCCTTGCTGCGGTACAGCTTGCCCAAAGGCGGCAGCACTTCAGCCGCGATACCGCGCGCGACCAGCAGCGTTTCCATTGTGTTGCAGGTGCCGTAGCGGTGCGTCTTGGCGTTGTCGCAGACGGTCAGCGCCTTGGCCAGATCGGCGCGATCGTCGACATACACGTGGCAGATGCCGTCGAGGTGCTTGATCATCGGCACGCGCGCTTCGTTCATCAGGCGCTCGATCAGGCTCTTGCCGCCGCGCGGCACGATCACGTCGACGTATTCGGTCATCGTGATCAGCTTGCCCACCGCGGCGCGATCCGACGTAGCCACCACTTGCACGGCGTCCTGCGGCAAACCGGCAGCTTCCAGCCCTTCGCCGATCAGCTTCGCAAGCGCCGTGTTGCATTCGAGCGCTTCGGAGCCGCCGCGCAGAATCGTCGCGTTGCCGGACTTCAGGCACAGCGCGGCGGCGTCGATCGTCACGTTCGGACGCGATTCGTAGATGATGCCGATCACGCCGAGCGGCACGCGCATCTGACCGACCTGAATGCCGCTCGGCCGGTACTTCAGATTGCTGATTTCGCCTATCGGATCGGCCAGCGCGGCGACTTGCCGCAAACCTTCGACCATCGTCTTCAGCGCCTTGTCCGACAGCGTCAGACGGTCGATGAACGCAGCGTCCAGACCTTTGTCGCGGGCCCGCGCGACGTCGCGCGCGTTGGCTTCCTTGAGCGACGCGGACTCGCGTTCGATCGCCTGGGCAACGGCCGCGAGTGCGGCATTCTTCGCCGCCGTCGACGCCCGCGCCATCGCACGCGAAGCGTGGCGGGCGCGGCGGCCGAGGTCGGTCATGTACTGGTCGATATCCATGGTGATTCTCGTGATGCCGCGCACGTTCACGTGCAGCGGACAGGCAGAATGAGCGAAAGATGAAACGATTGTAAGTCGGGTGGCGGCGCTTTGCTCGGCGCGGCGGCGGTGGTTCCAAGGGCTTGACTCTCTGCATCCTGGACGTCGGCGTTAAGAGACGCCGTCGAAACCGCCGGCGGTGCAACTCACGCCTTACCGCTCTTGCGCATCGAGCCGCGCCAAACCGCCGCGGCAGTCCAGGCAGATCAGACTGGCCTTCGTGCCGATGCCGACGCAGTTGCCGCCGGACGAGGTCGCGGTGGCGGCACTGACGCCGCTTTTTTCGGCGAAGCCACAGTCATGGCCAGTTCGAACAGGCCGTCCCAAGGGTCGGGCGGCGGATCGTTACGATGATTGCCCGGCGTGCCGCCGGAAAGACCCTTCACCTGGCGATCCAGCCGCGCGGCCAAAGCAAGCGCCTTCTCCAGCGCGCCCTCGGTGACGCGCGACAGCGCCGGTCCGATCAGCCGCTCGCGCGGACCCCACACGCGGTTCTCGCGCACCAGCATCGCAAGCGGCTTGCCCGCCGCGACGCCGCGCTTGATCCGCAACAGCGTGCGCACTTCTTCGACAACCGCCCACAGCACCAGCACGGCAGCCTCGCCTTCGCCGCGCAAACCGTCGAGCATGCGCGACAAACGGCCGACGTCGCCCGCCAGCATCGCTTCGTTCAGCTTGAAGACGTCGTAACGGGCGACATTCAGCACGGCGTCCTGAATCTGTTCGAAGCTCAACGTACCGGCCGGATAGAGCAGCCCGAGTTTCTGAATTTCCTGATGCGCGGCGAGCAGATTGCCTTCCACGCGCTCGGCAATGAACGCCAACGCGCGCCGCCCTTCTTCGCCGGCGGCGACTCGCTGGCCTTGGGCTGCGAGACGCTGGCCGACCCAGTTCGGCAACTGCGCGCGCTCGACCGGATCGATTTTCAGCGCGACGCCCGCATCGGCCAGCGCGGTAAACCATGCGGACTTTTGCGTGGCCGCATCGAGCCGCGGCAGCGTGATCATGGTCAGCACGTCGTCATTGACAGCGCCGGCGAGCGCCTTCAGCGCATCCGCGCCTTCCTTGCCGGGCTTGCCCGACGGAATGCGCAATTCGACCAGTTGGCGGTCGCCGAACAGCGACATCGACTGACTCGCGCCAAGCAGCGAACTCCAGTCGAAGCCGCGCTCGACAGAAAACACTGAGCGGTCGGTGAAACCGGCCGCCCGCGCCGTCGCGCGAATCCGGTCGCATGCTTCCTGCGCGAGCAGGTGCTCGTCGCCGTACACGACGTACAGTCCGGCGAGTCCCCTGGCGAGATGCGCTTCAAGCGCGTCAAGTCGCAATTGCATGGCTACCGATCGGCGAGATTGAACAAATAAGACAACGAAGACAAAGCGGCGACGCTCACAGCGGCGGCGGCGGCAACGGCGCGCGCGGCGCGACCGCCGGCACGCCCTGGCCCGGCGCCGGATGCAGCGACTTCACGATCGCCAGACGGCGCGTGAGCTGGTCGATTGCGTCGTTTTCCATGTCGGCGAACAGAATGTCCGATTCCGCGGCCTTGGCCTGCGAGTACTGGTCGCTATAGGTCATCGCGCGGTTCAACGCGATCACGCTCGGCGGAATCAGCACGGTGCCGTCCTTGCCGACCAGCGTGTAGTTCATCGAAAGATTCATCTGATACTCCTCGACCACGCCGAGCGAGTTCAAGGTCAGCGTACTGGTGCCGCGGCCTTCGGTAATCTGCAGCGTCGCGTCGGCATTCGAGACCGAATTGACCACCACCGTATCGCTGCCGCCCTGCACGATGCGCGTGAGCCGCGCGCCGGCCGCTGCCGAACCGCCGGAGACATAGAGGCGTTTGAATGCGTAGTCCTGCTGGCCGCGCAGCTGGAAGCCGCAAGCGGTCAACATCAGCACGCTGCAAGCCAGCGTCAAAAACGATCTGCGAGTCACATTGGCTCCTGGTTCGCAGTAGATTCCGCAGCGCAGACAAGCGCCGCCGCGCGCGGCGGCGTCCTGTCCGCAGTCATGTTTGCGTGCGCCGTCAAACGACCACGTTCACGAGGCGGCCCGGCACCACGACGATCTTCTTCGGCGCCTTGCCTTCGCTGAACTTCGCGACCATTTCGTGCGCGGCCGCGATCTGTTCGATCGCGTCACGCGAGGCGTCCTTTGCCACCGTCAGCGCGCCACGCACCTTGCCGTTCACCTGCAGCACGAGTTCGATCTCGGCCTGCTCCAGCGCCTGTTCGTCGACCTTCGGCCACGGCGCGTCGAGCAGCGAGCCGAATTCGTCGGCATAACCAAGTTCCTGCCACAGCTGGAACGTCTGATGCGGCACGACCGGGTACAGCACGCGCAGCATCACGCCGTACGTCTCGCGCAGCACGGCGGGTTGGGCGCCCTTCGCGCTGTCGAGCGCGTTGAGCATCTTCATCGCCGCCGACACCACCGTGTTGTACTGCAAGCGCTGATAGTCGAAGTCGGCCTGCTTCAGCACACTGTAGATCTCGCGGCGCAGCGCCTTGTCGGCTTCGCCGAGTTGCGCGGCGTCGAACTTGCCGTCCGCGCGCAGCGCGGCTTCGTTCGCGTGGCCGAAGCTCCACACGCGGCGCAGGAAGCGGCTCGCGCCTTCCACGCCCGAACCGGACCATTCGAGCTGTTGCTCGGGCGGTGCGGCGAACATCACGAACAGACGCGCGGTATCCGCACCGTACTGGTCGATCAGCAATTGCGGATCGACACCGTTGTTCTTCGACTTCGACATCTTCTCGACGCCGCCGAGCACCACCGGCTGGCCGTCCGCATTCAGCACGGCGCCGACCGGGCGGCCCTTGTCGTCGAACGTGACGGTGACCTCGGCCGGGTTGTACCAGGTCTTCTTGCCCGCTTCGTTTTCGCGGTAGTAGGTTTCGTTGAGCACCATGCCCTGCGTGAGCAGGTTCCTGGCCGGCTCGCCGAACTTGACGAGACCCAGGTCGCGCATCACCTTCGCCCAGAAGCGCGAGTACAACAGGTGCAGGATCGCGTGCTCGATGCCGCCGATGTACTGGTCCATCGGCGCCCAATAATCGGTGCGCTCGTCGACCATGGTCTTCGCATCCGGCGCCGCGTAGCGGTAGAAGTACCACGACGAATCGACGAACGTGTCCATCGTGTCGGTTTCGCGCCTGGCCGCGCCGCCGCACGTCGGGCAGGTGCAGTTCACGAACGCTTCGGACTTCGCGAGCGGGTTGCCCGTGCCGTCCGGCACGAGGTCTTCCGGCAGCACGACCGGCAGATCCTTTTCCGGCACCGGCACGTCGCCGCACTTCGGACAGTGGATGATCGGAATCGGCGTGCCCCAGTAACGCTGGCGCGACACGCCCCAGTCACGCAGACGCCACGTGACCTGCTTGTCGCCGAGGCCGAGTTCTTTCAGATCGGCGGCGATCGCGTCGACCGCCTGCTCGTAGTTGAGGCCGTCGTACTTGCCGCTGTTGACGCAAACGCCGCCCTCCTTGTCGCCGTACCATTCTGCCCAAGCTTCGGTCGAGAATTCCTTGCCCTCGACGGCGACCACCTGCTTGATCGGCAGACCGTATTTCTTCACGAACGCGAAGTCGCGCTCGTCGTGCGCCGGCACGCCCATCACCGCGCCTTCGCCGTAGCTCATCAGCACGTAGTTGCCGATCCACACTTCGACCTGTTCCTGCGTCAGCGGATGCGTGACGTAGAAGCCGGTGCCCATGCCCTTCTTTTCCATCGTCGCGACGTCGGCTTCGGCGACGCCGCCGCGCTTGCATTCTTCGATGAAAGCTTGCAATTCCGGCTTGTCTTGCGCGAGACGCGTGGCGAGCGGATGCTCTGCGGCGATTGCGCAGAAGGTCACGCCCATGATCGTGTCGGCGCGCGTGGTGAACACGCGCAGCAGCTTCTGCTCGCCGTCGATCTCATACGGGAAACCGAAGTTCACGCCGAAGCTCTTGCCGATCCAGTTTTGCTGCATGATCTTGACGCGCTCGGGCCAGCCGAGGCCTTCGAGATCGTTCAGCAGTTCGTCCGCGTACTGCGTGATGCGCATGTAGTACATCGGGATTTCGCGCTTTTCGACCAGCGCGCCCGAGCGCCAGCCGCGGCCGTCGATCACCTGCTCGTTGGCGAGCACGGTCTGGTCGACCGGGTCCCAGTTGACGGTGCCGGTTTTCTTGTACGCGATGCCCTTTTCGAGCATCTTCAGGAACAGCCACTGGTTCCACTTGTAGTAATCGGGGCTGCAGGTCGCGACTTCACGCGACCAGTCGATCGCGAGGCCCATCGACTGCATCTGCTTCTTCATGTACGCGATGTTGTCGTAGGTCCACTTGGCCGGCGGCACGTTGTTGGCCATCGCGGCGTTTTCCGCCGGCATGCCGAACGCGTCCCAACCCATCGGCATCAGCACGTTGTAGCCGTTCATCCGCAGATAGCGGTACATCACGTCGTTGATCGTGTAGTTGCGCACGTGCCCCATGTGCAGCTTGCCCGACGGGTACGGCAGCATCGAGACGCAATAGAACTTGGGCTTGTCGGTGGTTTCCGTCGTCTTGTACGCGTCGATGGCGCGCCATTGCCCTTGCGCGGCGGATTCGACGTCGGAGGGAACGTATTTTTCGTGCATGGTGTGATGGGATCGCTGGGTTCGGTGCTTTCGCACCGGCCGCTTTGGTGCTCTGCTGGATGAAATGGCGTCGTTTCCCCTTCTGCGGGGAAAGGGCTGATTATACCGTTCGCGGACGGGTGCGCCGCGTGGCATGGTGCGCGGGCCCGACACGGCTCGGCCGGAGCAAAGCCGGATTGGCGCTACTTCTGGCTCGTGCCCGGCGGCGGCGGGTCGGTCACGAAGCCGATCCGCTCGAGCCCCGCCTGCTGCGCCGCGCCCATCACCTGTGCGATCACCTCGTAGCGTGTCGAGCGCTCGGCGCGCAGGTGGATCTCGGGCTGGTCGGCCTCTTTGCCCGCTTGCACGAAGCGCGCGCGCATCTGCTCAAGCGTGATGACGTTGCCGTTCCAGTACAGCTTGCCGAAGGCATCGATTGAAAGGGAAATGGTTTGCGGCGTTTGCCGCGCGGACGCAGCGGCGACTTTGGGCAGATCGAGCCGGATCGCGTGCGTGAATAAAGGCGCGGTAATGATAAAAATCACCAGCAGCACCAGCATCACGTCGATCAGCGGCGTCATGTTGATCTCGGCCATCGGCGCGGCCGTTTGCCTTTTTTCGAGTCCGCCGAATGCCATGTCGACTCCTCCTGCCTGAGCGGGCGCGCCTAGCGGGCCGGGGCCCGGGCCGGGACTTGCTGGGGTTGGGACTGGGGCTGGATCTGATCCGCCGGCGCGCACACGTAGGCGTGCAGATCGTGCGCGAAGCCGTCGAGTTCCTCCGACAACTGCCGCACCAGACGCCCGAGCACGTTATAGGCGAGCACCGCAGGAATCGCGACCACGAGGCCGAAGGCCGTCATGATGAGCGACTCGCCGACCGGGCCTGCGACGTTCTCGATCATGGCCTGACCGCTCGCCGCGATGCTGCCGAGTGCATGATAGATGCCCCAGACGGTGCCGAGCAAGCCGACGAACGGCGCCGTGCTGCCCACCGAGGCCAGCAGCACCTGACCGAACTCGAGCCGCCGCTGCGACGCGCTGAGCGCCTGACGCAACGCCCGCAGCACCCGCTCGCTGCGCTCCACGCGGGCGAGCAGCGCGCCCGGAATGTCCACTTCGACCGCATGCAGCGCGGCTTCGGCAAGCGGCGTGAAAACGCGCTCGCGGTCCACGCGCCTGAGCGCCGCGACGCCCTCGGAAAGCGTGGGCGCCTGCCAGAACTGCGTGATCGCGCGCGTCGCCTGACGTTTCGCGCGCCCCAAAATCCAGCTTTTGACGATCAGAAAGCACCAGCTCGCAATCGACATAGCCAGCAGCACATACGCGACGGCATGCGTGATCGCGTCGCTGGTTTGCAGGTAATGAGTAATGCCGCTGCCTGCCATCTGACCTCGCCTTCGGAAAGTGACTACCGGGGCACAAACGGGGCCGCAACGGCCCCGTGAGATGCTCAACGCAGGCCGAGCACGTCCTGCATGTCGAACAGGCCGTTTGCGTGCCCTTCGAGGAAACGTACTGCGCGCAGCGCGCCTTGCGCGTACGACAGGCGGCTCGCCGATTTGTGCGTGATTTCGATACGCTCGCCGATGCCCGCGAACAGCACCGTATGGTCGCCGACGATATCGCCGCCGCGAATCGCCGAGAAACCGATGGTGGACGGATCGCGTTCGCCGGTCACACCTTCGCGGCTGTAGACGGCGCAGTCGTCGAGATTACGGCCGAGCGCGTGGGCGATCACTTCGCCCATCGTCAGCGCAGTGCCGGACGGCGCGTCGACCTTGTGACGGTGATGCGCCTCGATGATTTCGATGTCATAGCCGGTCGCGAAATGCTTCGCGGCGTATTCGAGCAGCTTCAGCGTCACGTTGACGCCGACGCTCATGTTCGACGCGAACATGATGGCGATCTTGTCCGCGGCCGCGCGCAGCAGCGCTTTCTGCTCGTTGTCGAAACCGGTCGTGCCGATCACCATTTTCACGTTGTGACGCTGCGCGGCTTCCAGATGCATCAGCGTGCCCTCGGGGCGCGTGAAGTCGATCAGGTAGTCCGATTCGGCGAACACGCGCTCGATGTCGTCGGTAAGCGCGACGCCCGTCTGCTTGCCGAGAAATGCACCGGCGTCCTGACCGAGTTGCGGGGAGCCTGCACGGCCGAGCGCGCCGGACAGCGTGGCGCCGGAATCGTTAAGGACGGTTTCGATGAGCATCCGGCCCATACGGCCCGATGCGCCGGCAATGGCAATTTTCATGGCTACGAGGCTTGGAAATGACAAAAAACGGACAGCTCGATCAGCCGCCCGTTCCCGAGGTTGCGGGCGAAGAGGTCAGCGGCGCGTTATACGTCGGGCCGCCGGTGCTGCTTTGCGGGCCCGTCGGTCCCACCGGATTGTCCTGCGAGCCCGGCACCTGCGGCGGCGGCGGACGATGGAACTGGAACTGCGGCTGGCCTGCGGCCGTGGGGCCCTGCGGCGGCACACCGCCGCCGTTGGCGGTCGGCGCGCTCGAGCGCACCGATGACTGTGTTCTGCCCGACGGCGCCGGCACCGCATTGGTCGCACGATTGGCGGCCTGTGCGGCTTCGGCGTTGGCGTCCGTGGACGGCGCACCCGCTGCGGCGGCCTCGGCGGACGGCGAGCGCGTGCTGTCCACCGTCATCGGCGCTGCGGCCACCGGCGCGCTGGCGGCACTGGCGCCGCTCGCTGCGGCCGGCACGGCGGCAGCCTTCTTGCCGCGCTTGTCGCCGTCGATTTCGGCGAGCAGTTCGAGGTTGGACGGCAGATCTTCGCCGCCCGACCAGCTGGCGACACGGTCGCCCGCGAAGGTAATCACGAAGTCGCGCTGTTGCACGACATTAGCCGAGCCGCGCTTGAAATAGAACACGTAGTCCCAGCGATCCGCGTGGAACATGTCGGTGAGCAGCGGCGTGCCGAGCAACTGGCGCACCTGCGCGCGCGACATGCCGACCTGCATCTGCGAAGCCGCTTCTTTCGAGACGAAATTGCCTTGCACGACCGTAATCCGATACGGCGTGATGCTTTGTGCAACGCGCTGCGTCAGGCTGTCGTAGGTGGAACATCCGGCAAGAACCGCGACAGTCACAGCAGCGATCAAGGTACCCCGCATGCGGCTCCCCCGGTAGATCAATTGAGATTTTGAAATCATTTCACTCACCGTGCGGGCCCAAGGACGAGCCGCGCGAGTTTCATTCCATCGAAGATGACCAGAACGGCAAAAACACATTACTATGAGAGCCCAGCATTGTACTCTAGGGATCCCTTGTCATGACCAATCCAACCGATCTCAAGAATATCGGGCTCAAGGCGACCCTACCGCGCCTCAAAATCCTTGAGATTTTCCAGCATAGCCCGGTACGCCACCTGACCGCAGAAGACGTCTACCGCAACCTGCTGCATGAAGAACTCGATATCGGCCTGGCAACCGTGTATCGCGTGCTGACGCAGTTCGAGCAGGCCGGCCTTCTGTCGCGCAGCAACTTCGAATCAGGCAAGGCGGTATTCGAGCTGAACGAAGGGTCGCATCACGATCACCTCGTGTGCCTCGATTGCGGACTCGTCGAAGAGTTTTTCGACTCCGAAATCGAAAGCCGCCAGCAGTCCATCGCGAAGGAACGTGGCTTCAAGCTGCAGGAACACGCGTTGGCGCTGTACGGCGCCTGCACGAAGGAGAATTGCCCGCATCGCAAGCATTGACGCGATGTTGCAGGCCGCGTCGGGGTACGCGGTCCAGCAGGCAAACGCAAAAAGACCCGGCCGATGAAAATCGGCCGGGTCTTTTTTTACCTACGATTACGATGTGCGCGGCGTCGCATTCGGCCTCGAATCCGGCCTCGAATCCGGCTTTACTGCCGACCCCGCTTCAGGCCCTATTCCGCCATTTCGAGGCTGGCTTCGAACACGAGCCGGCGCGGCTCGGCCAACGGCAATTCGTCGCAGTTGGGTTGTTCGCCGCCACGATCCACCACGACAAAATCGCTCACCTGCCCGAGCGCGAGCAGCGGATGGTGCCAGACGCCTTTCGCATAGTTCACGCCCTGCCAGCCGTCGGTCCAGAAAGCCCGCATCTGCGCCGGATCGAACTCGCCCGCCGGCGCGACGACCACCAGATATCGGCGTGCCGTTAAGGGAATGAAAGCCTGGCTGCCCAGCGGGTGCCGCTCCATCATCGCGATTTCGACCGGCAGAGCGCGGGGTTGCGCGCGAAACACGCTGATCAGCGGCCGTCCGCCGTTTTCCGTGACGTCGACCTTGGCAAGGTCGTGATAGCGCTCCGTCGTACCGCCGTTGATCGGGAAATGGCGCGCGCCGTCCAGCTCGATGACGTCGCCGAACGGCGCGAAGGCCGCGCGCGTCAGACGCTCCGTCTGCAATGTCTTCATCGACACGACTCCTGTCAGGCGATCTCGCCCCACAACCGCAGGCGCGACACGCCGCCGTCTGGAAAGATATTGAAACGCACATGGGTCACCGGCCCGAGCGACGCGAGTTCCGCGGCGAACGTGTGCACGTGGTCCATTTGCAGCTTCTGTTCATCGAGCAGCACCGGCCAGAACATCGCCTGGCTGACGAGCGAATCGTCAGTGCCGCCCGTGACCGACGCCGCCTGCAGCGAACAGCGGTCGGGGAAATTGCCCTTGAAGTGCGCCGTATCGACTTCGATCTTACGAATCACGCCCGGCCGCGCGAGCGCGACGATCGCCCAATCGTTGCCCGGCTCGCGACGGCGCCGGGTCTCCCAGCCGTCGCCCATGTTGACGCCGCGCCCCGGCATCAGCATCTGCGAAGCCGGGCCGAAATGCTGGTTGTTCGCGGCGACGAGGTACGCACCGTTTTCGATCGCGGCGAGATCCAGCAGCGTGCCGCGTTCGACCCGAGCCCAGTCGCGCTGCGGCTGACCGTACACGCGCAGGCGCGCAAGACCGCCGTCCGGATACAGATTCACGCGCAGATGCGTGAAGGCGCGCGCGTCGTTCACTTCGACGTAATGGTGCTGGTTGCCCTGCAGCGTGGTTGCCGGCACGAGCGTTTGCCAATCGGCGTTGTCCGGCGGGACCTCGCCGTCCACCTGACACGCGTCGATCGACGCGGCCGGCGGGAAGTTGCCAGTGAAGTGGCTCGTGTCCAGATCGACGCCGTGCACGACGCCCGGCCGCGCAAGCCTGATCACGCAATAGTCGTGGCCGGTGGTGCGCTTGCGGCGGGTTTCCCAGCCGTCCATCCACTTGCCGTGGTCGTCGTACTTGCCGGGAATGAACACCGCCGGCTGCGGCTCGAGCATGCGTTCTTTCGGCGCGAAGAATTCATCGCTGGCGTAAAGCGCCTTCGCTCCCAGACGCGGGTCGGCGAGGTTCATATAACGACGGGTGAAAGCAGGAGCGTTGGGGTCGAGGATCGGATTAGCCATAGTCTCGGTCAGGCGACAGTGAGTGATGGAGGTAACAACCAGGCAACAACCAGGTAACAACCGGCGGATTCACCGCATCCGCCGGCCGGCAAGCGCGCAGCATCGGCTCGCGCGAAACCGGATGAATCAGACCGCGGGGGCGTGATCGCCGGCGGCAGACTCGACGCCCGGGTCTTCACCGGCGGACACAAAGCGCAGCGCGGCGTCGCGGTTCAGCACGCGATGGGCGCGGCTCCGGTCGATATCGTTTTCCCACACGGCGACGACCACCGTGGCGACGCAGTTGCCGATCAGGTTAGTGAGCGCGCGGGCGATGCCGACGAACCAGTCGACCGGGAGGATCAGCACGAGACCGAGCACGGGAATCGCCGGAATCGCGGACAGGGTGGCGGCCAGAATCACGATCGCCGAGCCGGGAATGCCGTGCGCGCCCTTCGACGTCACCAGCGAAACCAGCACCACCACGATCAGATCGTGCATCGACAGCGGCGTGTTGGTGGCTTGCGCGATGAAGATCACCGCGAGCGTCAGATAGATCGAGAAGCCGTCGAGATTGAAGGAATAGCCAGTCGGAATCACCAGCCCGACGGTCGAATCCTTGACGCCCATCCATTCGAGCTTGCGCATGATCTGCGGCAGCACCGCATCCGACGAAGCCGTGCCGAGCACGATCGACAGCTCTTCGCGCAGATAGCGGATCAGCTTGAAGATGCTGAAGCCGGCCAGACGCATCACGATGCCGAGCACGACCACCACGAACACGATGCAGCTCGCGTAGAACACCAGCACCAGCATGCCGAGTTGCTTGAGCGACTCCACCCCGTAGGTGCCGGTGGTGAATGCGATCGCGCCGAGCACGCCGAGCGGCGCGAGTTTAATGATGAAACTCATCACGCGGAAGAACACCTGCGCCAGCTCGTCGATCAGGCTGCTGACACGCTGCGCCTTAGTGCCGAGCAAGGACAGCGCCGAGCCGAACAGCACCGAAAACACGAGAATCTGCAGGATGTCGCCGGTCGCGAACGCGTTGATCGCCGTGTCGGGAATGATCTTCAGAAGAAAACCGGCCGTGTCCTTCAGGCTCTTCGCGTGCTCGGTGTAGGTGGACAGCGAAGCGGGATCGAGCGAATGCAGGTCGATATTCATGCCGACGCCCGGCCGCGTCACGTAGGCCAGCACCGCGCCGATCACGAGCGCAATCGTCGTCATGATTTCGAAGTAGACCACCGCCTTCAGGCCGACCCGCCCCACTTTGCGCAGATCGCCGGCATGCGCCATGCCGCTCACGACGACGCAAAAGACGATCGGGCCGATCACCATCTTGATCAGCTTCAGAAAGCCGTCGCCGAGCGGGCGCAGCGATTGGGCGAAATGCGGGAACACGGCACCGAGCACAATGCCCGCCACCAGCGCTATGACGACCCGGCCAAACAGTGAATTGAAAAATTTCAACACGGCTTCCTCCTGGTTACGATTCGCATCTGTTCAGACTGGTCCGACCAGTGCTGTTATTTCGAATAGTAGGAAGCCGATATACTGGCGTCAAGGATTCAAAGCACGGTGTTTACCCGTTCATTTTGCCGGATTTCGGGGCCGGGTTGCTCAGTACGGGCGGCTGTCCGTACGCGCGTTCAGAACGCGTATTACAATACTGGTCAGACCGCGCCACAAGTGAGCCAGGATGAAAAACGTTCCGCATACCGTTACTGATGCCGCCATCGCGACCATCCGCGACCGGATCGAAGCGGGCGCCTATCCGGTGGGCAGTTTGCTGCCGGCGCAGCGCCAGCTCTCCGAAGAACTGGCGATCAGCCGCGCGTCGCTGCGTGAAGCGCTGTCCACCCTCGAAGCGCTCGGTTTGCTGGTGATACGCCCCGGTAAGGGCGTGTATGTGGAAAGCGCGCAGGCTACGGCTGCGCGATCGTGGCGCTTCGCGGAGCAATCGTCGCTGCCGGATACTTACCAGATGCGTTTCGCGCTTGAAGGCTTTGCCGCGCGAATGGCGGCGCTGGCCGTCAGCGACGCCGATCTCGCATGGTTCGAAGACAATATCGCGGCGATGCACGAAGCGCTCACCTGCGAAGAACTCGACGAAGCCGCCCAGCTCGACTACGACTTCCACATGCGAATCGTGAGCATTGCCGGTAATGCGGCCATCGAATCGATTTTGCGCAGCAACGCTGACGTCATGAAGGAGAGCCAACGGCTGCCGTTCTATCGGCGCGAGCTTGTGCTGTCCACTTACCACGAGCATCGCGCGATTCTCGACGCGCTCAAGGCCCGCGATTCCGCGGCGGCCGGCAAAGCGATCGAAACCCATATCGCCAACGCCGCGCAGCGCGCCGGCGTTTACTTCCCGACCCCGCAGGCGCGGGCGTAAAAAAGCCGCTCCGAAGAGCGGCTTTTTTGTCCCTGCGGCCCGAGCTGCAGGGCATACGAAACAGACGGCTTACTTCGCCTTATTTCGCGTTGGCGAGCGCCACAGCCGTGTCCAGCATGCGGTTCGAGAAGCCCCACTCGTTATCGTACCAGCTCGACACCTTCACCAGACGGCCCGACACCTTGGTCAGCGTTGCGTCGAACGTCGACGAAGCCGGGTTGTGGTTGAAGTCGATCGAGACCAGCGGTGCGTCGTTGTAGCCGAGGATGCCCTTCAACGCGCCTTGCGATGCTTCCTTCATGATCGCGTTGACTTCTTCGACCGTCGTGTCGCGCGCGGCGATGAACGACAGGTCGACGACCGACACGTTGATCGTCGGGACGCGAATCGCGTAGCCGTCCAGCTTGCCGTTCAGTTCCGGCAACACCAGCCCGACAGCCGATGCGGCGCCGGTCTTGGTCGGGATCTGGCTGTGCGTGGCCGAACGCGCGCGGCGCAGGTCTTCGTGGTACACGTCAGTCAGAACCTGGTCGTTCGTGTACGCGTGAATCGTCGTCATCAGACCGTTCACGAGGCCGATCTTGTCGTTCAGCGGCTTGACGAGGGGTGCCAGGCAGTTGGTCGTGCACGATGCGTTCGAGATCACCGTGTCCGATGCCTTCAGCACGTTGTGGTTCACGCCGTAGACGATCGTTGCGTCGACATCCTTACCGCCCGGCGCCGAAATGATGACCTTCTTCGCGCCGCCCTTGATGTGCGCGCTGGCCTTTTCCTTGGTCGTGAAAAAGCCCGTGCATTCCATCACGACGTCGACGTTCAGCTCGCCCCACGGCAGTTCCGCCGGGTTGCGATTGGCCAGCACGCGGATCTTGTCGCCGTTGACAACGAGGTAGTCGCCGTCCACCGACACTTCGCCCGGGAACTTGCCGTGCGCCGTGTCGTATTGCGTCAGGTGAGCGTTCGTCTTGGCATCGCCTAGATCGTTGATGGCGACGATTTCGATATCGTGCTTCTTGCCGTTTTCATAGAAGGCGCGCAGCGTGTTGCGGCCGATCCGGCCGTAGCCGTTGATTGCGACGCGAATCGTCATGGTCTATCTCCTGATGGCTGAAAAAAATACGTCCATTCCGTCTGACTGGCTGCGTTGCCGCACGTTCGCACGCGTGCGGCAACGCGTGCCGAAGATCAGCCGAGTGCGGCTTTAGCCGTCTCTACGACGTGCTCGACGGTGAAGCCGAAATGCTTGAACAGCACGCCCGCCGGGGCCGATTCGCCGAACGTGTCGATCCCGACCACGCCGCCTTCCAGACCCACATACTTGCGCCAGAAATCCGTGACGCCCGCTTCGATCGCGACGCGGCGCACACCGTGCGGCAAGACGCGTTCCCGGTAGGCGGCGTCCTGCTTGTCGAACACGGTGGTCGACGGCATCGACACGACACGTGCCGCAATGCCTTCGCGCGCCAGCGGCTCGACGGCCTTCAACGCCAGTTCGATTTCCGAACCCGTTGCGATCAGGATGATCTTGCGCGCGACGATCTCGTCGTTCCAGTCGCGCAACACGTAGCCGCCCTTTTCGATGTTGGCGATCTGCGCGTCCGTGCGCTCCGAGAACGGCAGGTTCTGACGGCTGAAGATCAGGCACGACGGGCCTTGATGCTCGACCGCGTGGGTCCAGGCCACCGCCGTTTCGACCGTATCGGCCGGGCGCCACACTTGCAGATTCGGAATCAGACGCAGGCTCGCGACATGTTCGATCGACTGGTGAGTCGGACCGTCTTCGCCGAGGCCGATCGAGTCGTGCGTGAACACGAAGATCGACGGCGCTTTCATCAGCGCGGCCACGCGCAGCGCGTTGCGGCTGTAGTCGGAGAAGGTCAGGAACGTGCCGCCGAACGCCTTGAAGCCGCCATGCAGCGCGACGCCGTTGATCGCGGCGCTCATGCCGAACTCGCGCACGCCGTAGTTCACGTAGTTGCCGGCGGCTTTGCCTTCCGCGTTCACGCGCACGGGCTTGGCGGCCTTCCAGTTGGTCAGGTTCGAGCCGGTCAGGTCGGCGGAACCGCCGAGCAGTTCCGGCAGCACCGCCGACAACCCTTCGATTGCTTGCTGCGATGCCTTACGCGTCGCGACGGTTTCCGCGCGTTCGTTCGCACCGGCGATGATTGCCTGTGCCTTTTCCTTCCAGTCGGCGGGCAGTTGCTTCGCGTTGCGGCGCGTGAATTCAGCCGCTTCCTGCGGGTATTTCGCCGCGTATTGCGCGAATGCCTTGTCCCAGTCGGACTCGAAGCGCGCGCCGGCTTCCTTCGCGTCCCACGCTGCGTAGACTTCCTGCGGAATCACGAACGGCTCCCACTTCCAGCCGATGGCCGCGCGGGTCGCCGCGATTTCCTTTTCGCCGAGCGGCGCGCCGTGCGAATCGTGGGTGCCGGCCTTGGTCGGCGCGCCTTCGCCGATCACGGTCTTGCAGCAGATCAGCGTGGGCTTGTCCGATTGCCTGGCTTGCTTGATCGCGGCGTCGACTGCGTCGACGTCATGGCCGACCACGTTCGGAATCACGTTCCAGCCGTACGCTTCGAAGCGCTTGGGCGTGTCGTCGTGGAACCAGTGGACCACTTCGCCGTCGATCGAGATGCCGTTGTCGTCGTAGAACGCGATCAGCTTGTTCAGTTTCAGCACGCCGGCGAGCGAGCAGGCTTCATGCGAGATGCCTTCCATCAGGCAGCCGTCGCCGACGAACACGTACGTGTGGTGGTCGACGATCTTCGCGTCAGGCTTGTTGAATTCGGTGGCGAGCAGCGATTCGGCGAGCGCCATGCCGACTGCATTGGCCAGACCCTGGCCGAGCGGACCCGTGGTGGTTTCGACGCCCGGCGTGATGCCGTATTCCGGGTGACCCGGCGTCCTGGAATGCATCTGGCGGAAGTTCTTCAGCTCTTCGATCGGCAGGTCGTAGCCGGTCAGATGCAGCAGCGAATACAGCAGCATTGAGCCGTGGCCGTTCGACAGAATGAAGCGGTCGCGGTCGGCCCAATGCGGATTCTTCGGGTTGTGGCGCAGATGGCGCGACCACAAAGCCACGCCGATTTCGGCCATGCCCATCGGCATGCCGGGGTGGCCGGAATTCGCTTGTTGAACGGCATCCATGGACAACGCGCGGATTGCGTTCGCCATCAGGGAGGTGTGTGCGGGAGACGGGGTCGTCATGTCGAGTCCGGAGACAGAGTCCAAAAAGCGGTGCGCGCTTGAGGCCCGGAAGCTCGGAGGCCAGTCCGCCTCGGCGCACGGTGCGGCGCCGGGAGACGCGAAACGGGCAGAGCAAACGGACAAGGCTGAAAGCGTGACATTCTAACAGAACGTTGACTCGCCCCTCGCGCGTAACCCCCGCTCGTTGCACCGCTGACGATCTGCGCGTCGAACTGGTGATCGGCGATGCTGCGCATTACGTCGCGTCCAACCGACGCGCCGAAGCATGACGACGCGGCCATGCACGCCGGACTGTTCTCGGCTTCTCGGTCCGTGCACGATAAACTAAGTCAATTCTTAAAGCCATCGCGGTAACGCAGGAGCAAAATGCACGGTCCAGTCGGCGCGCTATCGGTTATCGATACGGCGGCCGCCCGCCTGGCTTCGCAGCACGCGCCCCGCAAACCCAATAGATCCGGAGAAATCCATGACCGCCCCCCGCCCCGCCGGTGTGCCCTGGTTGACCCCCTATCTGACGGTACGCGACGCACGTGCCACGACCGCGTTCTTCGAAGCGGCATTCGGTTTCGAAGTACGCGACAGTGTCCAGGACGACGGTGTTGTCATGCATGTCGAGATGACCTATCAAGGCCATTTGATCGTGATGTTCGCGCCGGAAGGCGCGTTCGGCTCGGCTGCCAGGACACCCAAAAGCGCAGGCGCGATTGCGCCGCAATCGTTCTATCTCTATGTCGACGATGTCGACGCGGTTTACGCGCGGGCACTGGCCGCCGGCGCAAAATCGCTGAGCGAGCCACAGGATCAGTTCTGGGGCGACCGGTTTGCCCAGGTCGAAGATCTGGACGGCTACCGTTGGGCGCTCGCTCGCCACCTTTCCTGAACCAATGAGTATTTTTTTGATGCCTCGCTTCTTCGTCGGTACACCTCTTCAGCCCGGCGACATCATGCAGCTTCCCGATGACGTCACGCGCCACATTCTCGTGCTGCGTTTGCAGCCCGGCGATTCGATCGTGCTTTTCAACGGCGAAGGCGGCGAGTACAGCGCCGAACTCGTCGAAGTCGAACGCCGCTCAGCCACGATAAGAATCCACGAATTCCGCAATGTCGAAGTTGAAGCGCCGTATCGCCTGACGCTCGCTCAAGGCATCGCCGGCGGCGACAAGATGGACTGGCTGATCGAAAAGGCGGTCGAACTGGGCGCCTCCAGTTTCGTGCCGCTCACCACCACGCGCAGCGTCGTGCGTCTTGCCGGCGACCGCGCGCAGCGGCGGCATGCGCACTGGCAAGGCATCGTGCGCGCCTCGTGCGAACAGTGCGGGCGCAACCGCCTGCCGGAAATCATGCCGGTGCGCGAGATCGCCACCTGGCTCGGCGCGCTGCCGCGCGAGCCTGAAGAGGGCGAACTGCGAATCCTGCTCTCGCCGCGCGCGAGCATCAGCTTTTCGGCGCTGCCGGCCAATCCGCCGTACGGCCGTGTGACCGTGCTGGTCGGACCGGAAGGCGGTTTTTCGGCCACTGAGGAAGCGGCGGCGACCGATCACGGTTTCACGGCCGTCGGTCTCGGTCCACGCGTGCTGCGTACCGAAACCGCCGGTATCGCGGTGCTCTCGGCACTGGCGGCTCGCTGGGGCGGCTGGTAAGCAGCCCTGACGCGCGGCGCCTTGCAGACCGCGGCAGTCCGGCAGCCGAACTGAGAACCAGAGATTCGAACACCAAAGCAAAAGGCCCGCGATTCGGCGGGCCTTTTGCTTTCTTTTACTGCGGCAAGCGGCGTTCAGGCAAACGAATAAAACACCCGGAACGCGACCTTGCGCTCGGCCCAGAACTCGGCCGCTTCGCGGAACACGTCCAATAGCGTCTCGCGCCCTTCCTTGTCGAATTTCTGTGCGAGCGGCAGTTGCTCGAGCACGATCACGAAGCCGGGCTGCGCGCCCGCTTTGTGAACCAGATCGGTCAGACAATCGTAGAGCGCATCGTAATTCTTGCCGAAATGCTTCGGAAACAGGAACGACGTAGCAATGGTCTCGAGCACTTCCTGTTTGGTCTGCGCGTTTGCGCAGTACGCATACAGAAAATGCTGCCCGAGCTGATTGGCTTCATCAGCTAGATCCTGCACGCGAAACGCGCGGATCGACTGTACGATGTTCGGTCGCACGGTCTGGAAAAGACTCATGGGCTCCTCGTTCGATGAAAGCACCGTGCTGGTTTCGCTCTGGTTATTCTCCCGGCCTTGACCGCCGGCGCGCATCTTCATGACGCGCTGGAACAAATTGCCGTCGCCGGCCGCGAAAAGATCCGTCGCGACTCCGGAGTCGTGCGCGTAGACGTTGTCGCTCATGCCGTTCATCCCGATGTCATTCAACAATACGATTAAAACTGGTGTAGTGGTCGTCGGAGTAGTAACAGTTATCGGTTCGCTTTAGCGGACCTCCGCAGACGATGCGACGCGCGCCGCGATTATGTGCGCGAGGCGTAGGAACGGTGTATTCGTGGTAATAGCCGCGCCGATGCGGCGGCAGCAACCGTTCGTGATTGCCGAATACAATGCCGTCCTTCTCATACCGGTAAGGCCCGCCTGCGGCAATCAAGTTCAATGTATTGACCGCTTCGCTCGGCAACTGCGCCGCCGAGATGGTGCCCTGTGCTTGCGTGTCTGCACTGGCGGGCGCCGCGTAGTCGCGCGCAAACGCGCCAGGCACGGAGCCGGATAAGCCGCAGAACGTCAAAGCACCGATCAGCACGCCATTGCGTAGCCAGTTGCGTGCCATGAATCAGGGTTCCCCGCTGTTAGATCACGAGTTTGACGACCATGAAAGACGTAAGGGTATCGCTAAAGCCCCCCGGAATCAACGTTCGCTCGGCAGGCAAAAGGTTCCAATCGCGCGGCAAAGCGCCTCGGCGCGGGCTTTGACGACTTTTGACAGAAATTTTAGCCTGTACAGGCTAAAATTAGCCTAATAGTGCACTTGAGGATGCAGTTGGGATCAAGTTGCCGTAGCTCCGCCCCTGTGGGCCCGGTCGTACGGTCCCTCAAGGCGAAATGGCTTTGTTCAGCCTTTTTTGGGTGGCTATCCCCTGTTCACCCTAAGGCGTGCCCATTGCGGGCACGCCTTTTTTTTCGTCTGAGGCCCGATGCGCTCGGGTTCCCCGCTTCAGTCCCGGATTAACGGGCGGCGATCACGTCTGCAACCAGCAGCGCCGTCATGTTGACGATGCGGCGAACCGTGGCCGATGCGGTCAGCACGTGCACCGGCTTGGCCGCGCCCAGCAGCATCGGACCGATCGCGATGTTGTTGCCCGCGGCGGTCTTCAGCAGGTTGTACGAGATGTTGGCCGCGTCGATATTCGGCAGCACCAGCAGGTTCGCGTCGCCTTCGAGCGTCGAGTCAGGCAGCACTTCGCGGCGCAGATTCGCGTCGAGCGCGACGTCGCCGTGCATTTCGCCGTCCACTTGCAGGTCCGGCGCGCGCTCGCGCAGGATTTCCAGCGTGTCGCGCATTTTCTGCGCGGTCGGCGCGTTGCTCGAACCGAAGTTCGAATGTGACACCAGCGCGATCTTCGGTTCGATACCGAAACGGCGCACTTCTTCGGCGGCCATGATCGTGATTTCGGCGAGCTGTTCCGGCGTCGGATCGACGTTCACGTGCGTATCGACCAGGAAAATCTGCCGGTTCGGCAACACCAGCGCGTTCATTGCCGCGTAGACAGCGCAACCTTCGCGCTTGCCGATCACCTGATCGATGAAGTGCAGGTGTCGGTGCGTGGTGCTGATCGTGCCGCAGATCATGCCGTCCGCCTCGCCCTTCTTCACCAGCATCGCGCCGATCAGCGTGGTGCGGCGGCGCATTTCGAGCTTGGCCATCTGCGCGGTGATGCCCTTGCGCGACATCATCTTGTGATATTCCTGCCAGAAGTCGCGGTAGCGCTCATCGTGGTCGGTGTTGACGACCGTGTAGTCCTGACCCGCCACCAGACGCAGACCGTAGCGCGCGATGCGCTGCTCGATCACCGCCGGACGGCCGATCAGGATCGGCTTCGCGAGCTTTTCGTCGACGATGATCTGCATCGCGCGCAGCACACGCTCTTCTTCGCCTTCCGCGAACACGATGCGCTTCTTCGCTGGCTCGACGCTGCGCGCCAGCTGGAAGACCGGCTTCATCGTCGTGCCGCTGTGATAGACGAATTGCTGCAGATGCTGTTCGTACGCGTCCATGTCCTCGATCGGACGCTGGGCGACGCCCGAATCCATCGCGGCCTTCGCCACCGCCGGCGCGACCTTGACGATCAGGCGCGGGTCGAACGGCTTCGGAATCAGGTATGCCGGACCAAACGAGAGATCCTGGATGCCGTACGCTGCCGCGACAATGTCGCTCTGCTCCTGGCGCGCCAGTTCGGCGATCGCATTGACCGCCGCAATTTCCATTTCACGCGTGACCGTCGTCGCGCCCGCATCCAGCGCGCCGCGAAACAGGAACGGGAACACCAGAACGTTGTTCACCTGGTTCGGATAGTCCGTACGGCCCGTGCAGAGCACCGCGTCCGGGCGCACTTCGAGCGCCAGCTCCGGCAGGATTTCCGGCGTCGGGTTGGCGAGCGCCAGAATCAGCGGCTTATCCGCCATCTGCTTGACCATGTCCTGCTTGAGCACGCCGCCGGCCGAGAGACCCAGGAAAATGTCCGCGCCGCCAATCGCTTCGGCGAGCGTGCGGGCTTCGGTTTCGCGGGCGAAGCGTTCCTTGTCCGGGTCCATCAGTTCGACGCGGCCCTTGTAGACCACACCGGCCAGGTCGGTGACGGTGATGTTTTCGAGCGGCAAGCCGAGATCGACCAGCAAATCCAGACAGGCCAGCGCCGCCGCGCCCGCACCGGACGACACCAGCTTGACCTTCTTGATGTCCTTGCCGACCACCTTCAGACCGTTGGTGATCGCGGCGGCAACGACGATCGCGGTGCCGTGCTGGTCGTCGTGGAAGACCGGAATCTTCATGCGCTTGCGGCATTCGCGTTCGACGATGAAGCAGTCCGGCGCCTTGATGTCTTCGAGATTGATGCCGCCGAAGGTCGGCTCAAGCGCCGCGATCACGTCGACCAGCTTGTGCGGATCGGACTCGTTCAGCTCGATATCGAACACGTCGATGCCGGCGAACTTCTTGAACAGGACGGCTTTGCCTTCCATGACCGGCTTCGACGCGAGCGGCCCGATGTTGCCGAGACCCAGCACCGCGGTGCCGTTGGTAACGACGCCCACCAGATTGCTGCGCGCAGTGAAGCGGGCAGCGTTCAGCGGGTTTTCGACGATTTCCTCGCACGCGAACGCGACGCCCGGCGAGTACGCCAGCGCGAGGTCGCGCTGGTTGATCATCTGCTTGGTCGGGGCGATCGCGATCTTCCCGGGCGTGGGGAACTCGTGATAATCGAGAGCGGCTTCGCGGAGTTTGCTATTGACGGGAGTCGACATAAGGCGGGCTTCGAAGGGCGGATTAGAATAGATGTTCGACGGCATTGTAGCCCCAATCGCCGCCCCAATTCCTTCAATACGGGTACAACTGCCGCGACTGAAATACAGCGAAAGGTGCGCGAAGCGCGCTTCGGGCGGAGTGCGAGTCGAATGTGGATTGAGTGCGGATCAGGTGTATAGGCGCCGCCTTCTCCCTACAATGCGCGCCGTTAGCGGCTTTTCACCGCCTTTACCCGTTCACTCATCGCCACCATGCTCTCCGAGTTTTCACTGATCGATCGTTTTTTCGCGCGCCGCGCCGCCGCTTCGCCGCCCAACGCCGTCGACGGCACGCTCGGCATCGGTGACGACTGCGCGCTCCTCGCGCCGCGCGCCGGCGAGATGCTGGCGATATCGACGGACATGCTGGTCGAAGGCCGCCACTTCTTTGCCGACATCGATCCCGAAGCGCTCGGTCACAAGACGCTCGCAGTCAATCTGTCGGACCTCGCCGCGATGGGCGCGAAGCCGCAGGCGTTCACGCTGGCGTTCTCCTTGCCGGAAGCCGATGAGGCATGGCTCGCCGCATTCAGCGAGGGGCTCTTCGCGATGGCTGAACGCTATGGTTGCGAGCTGATCGGCGGCGATACGACGGGCGGCCCGTTGAATCTGTGCATCACCGTATTCGGCAGCGTGCCGCCGCACCTGGCGCTGCGCCGCGACGCCGCACAACCCGGCGACGACGTCTGGATCTCCGGCACGCTCGGCGACGCGCGCGCCGGCTTGGGCGTTCAGCGCGGCGAGTGGTCGGCGGATCTCGCGGACACTGCGACGTTTCGCCGCGCCCTCGAGCGCCCGGAGCCCCGCATCGCGCTGGGTCTCGCGCTGCGCGGCATCGCGCACGCGGCGCTCGATCTGTCCGATGGGCTCGCCGGCGACCTGCTGCACATCCTCGAACGCTCGAAAATGCACGCCACCGTCGATGTCGACGCCGTACCGCGCTCTGCCGCATTACGGCGCTTGTCGCCCGAAATCCAGCGGCGCTGCACGTTGGCCGGCGGCGACGATTACGAGCTGTGTTTCACCGCGCCTGTCGCCGCACGCGCATCGATCGAAGCGGCCGGCCGCAAGGTGGATGTGCCGGTCACGCGCATCGGTACAATAAGCGCTCTTCAAACGGCGGCCGACCGCCCGGCGATCGGCTGGCGCGACGCCGCTGGCACGCCGCTCACCCTGACGTTGCAAGGCTTCGATCATTTCCATGCAGACTGATCCCTCGCTCGGCCCCGCCGACGATCTCATCGGCAGCACGCCGCCCAAAGCGCCCGATCCGCGCCCGCCTCGCCCGGGGCCGCGCCGCGCCACCGCGCGCTTCATGCTGTCGCACCCGCTGCATATTCTGTCGCTGGGTTTCGGCAGCGGCTTGTCGCCGGTTGCGCCGGGCACCGTCGGCACGCTGTTCGCGTGGGCCTCGTTCGCCGTGTTGAGCCGCTATCTGACTGTGATCGAGTGGGGTCTGCTGATCGCCGTCGGGTTTGTCGGCGGCATTGCGATCTGCGGCTTTACCGCGAAGAAGCTCGGCGTCGACGATCCGTCGCCGGTCGTGTGGGATGAAATCATCGCGTTCTGGCTGGTGCTGCTGATGGTCACACCGGTCACGCTGGCCGGGCAGTTCGCTGCATTCATCGTGTTCCGCTTCTTCGACATGGTGAAGCCGCCGCCGATCGGTTATTTCGACCGCCAGCTGAAAGGTGGCTTTGGCATCATGTTCGATGACCTGGTCGCCGCGTTTTTCACGCTGCTCGTGATTGCGCTCTGGCGTATGTCGGTTTAACCGCCGCCGGCCGCCGGTTGCCGGCCGCCCGTCGCCCGTTGCCGGTCGCCGGCTTCCCGTTTTCCGGATTGACGCCATGCCTACCGATTCCGTGGTTCACCAGCTCGCCATTCGCGTGAGCAACCGTTTGCGCGACGAACGCCTGATGCTCGTGACCGCCGAATCCTGCACGGGCGGCATGGTGGCGACCGCGATCACCGATATTTCCGGCAGCAGCGGCTGGTTCGAGCGCGGCTTCGTCACGTATTCGAACCAGGCGAAGTGCGAAATGATCGGCGTGCCGGCCGAGCTGATCGACAGGCACGGCGCGGTCAGCGAGCAGGTGGCGCGCGCAATGGCCGAAGGCGCGCTGCGCAACAGCCGCGCGCAGGTGTCGCTGTCGATCACCGGCGTCGCCGGCCCGGGCGGCGGCACTGAAACGAAGCCGGTCGGCATGGTGTCGTTCGGCTGGAGCAACCGGCTGCATACGTCGGTGGAAACGAAGGTGTTCAAGGGCGACCGCGAGAGGATCCGCGTGCAGGCCGCCGCGCACGCATTGCGCGGCATGCTGGCGTTGCTCGACGAGCGCGAACATTGACTTCCGGTTGGATGCCCAGGATGCCCGAATCGTACGCAGCCAAAGACGAGTTGATCCGGCGCTTCGATCTGAAGCCGCATCCGGAGGGAGGATTTTTTAGCGAGACGTATCGGTCGGCCGGGCGGGTAAGCCGCCATGACGGTTCAGCTGAGACGCGCTCCGCTTCCACCGCGATCTATTACCTGCTCTGCGACGGCGCGCATTCGGCGTGGCATCGGATCAAGTCCGACGAGGTCTGGCATTTTTATGCCGGCGAGCCGTTGAATGTGCACGTGCTCGATGAGAAAGGCCAATGGGTCACGCACCGGCTGGGCAATACGCTGACGCAGCCTGACACCGTGTTTCAGGCTGTGGTGCCAGCGGGTTTGTGGTTCGCCGCCGAATGCGCCGATCCTGCCACCTTCGCGTTGGTCGGCTGCACGGTGGCGCCGGGGTTTGAATTCAGCGAATTCGAGCTGGCGGATGTCGGTGCGCTGAAGGCACAACATCCGCAGCATGCGGCGTTGATCGAGCGGCTGGGGCCGGCTGCTTAACTGGCCTGTACCGAAGCGGATCAAGAAGCTGTCTTTAACAACGACAGCCGTCCATCATCGAAACGAATTGATCCGGTCGCGCGTTTCCATTGCGGCCTTCGCGGCGGCTTCGGCGAAATCGTCGCCTTGACCGGCGTAGATAATCGCCCGCGACGAGTTGATCAGCATGCCCGTGCCCTTTGCCGTACGGCCGGCGTTAACCGTCGCTTGCACGTCACCGCCTTGCGCGCCGATACCAGGAATCAGCAACGGCATTTCGCCGACGATCCCACGCACCACTTCGATTTCCTTCGGGAAGGTCGCGCCGACCACGAGACCCAGTTGCCCGCTCGCGTTCCATTTGTCCGCCGCGAGTTGCGCGACCACCTGATACAGCGGACGCCCGCCCGTTTCCAGAAACTGCAGATCCGAGCCGCCGGGATTCGAAGTCCGGCACAGCACGATCACGCCTTTGCCGTGGTGCTCCAGATACGGCTCGATCGAATCGAAACCCATATACGGATTGACCGTCACCGCGTCCGCCTGATAGCGCTCGAACGCCTCGCGCGCGTATTGTTCGGCGGTGCTGCCGATATCGCCGCGCTTCGCGTCCAGAATCACCGGCAGGCCCGGATGATTCGCATGAATGTGCGCGATCAGCTGCTCGAGCTGGTCTTCCGCGCGATGTGCGGCAAAGTACGCGATCTGCGGCTTGAACGACGATGCATACGGCGCCGCGGCGTCGACAATCGTCCGGCAGAAATCGAAAATCGCTTCGGGACGGCCGGCGAGCGCACCCGGGAATTTGCTGGGCTCGGGGTCGAGGCCGACGCACAGCAGCGAGTTCGTGCGCTGCCAGGCGTCGTTGAGTGTCTGGGTGAAATTGGACATGGTGAGTCTCGCGGCGAGCCGATAACGGAAGAGGCGCGTATTTTACCCGTCCGGCACGGCGGGTCGCGCTCGCGTCATTCCGCGCCCGCATCGCACCGTGCCGCCCCGCCCGCCTACTGCTGCCGCCGACGCGAGCCGCGCACGCCCGGCATCGAGCGCAAACCGGTGCGTTCGACGGTAAAGCGGAACGAGCGCGTCAGCCGCTCGCCGCGTCCCAGCATCGTCATGCCGTTCTCGCACGCGCCGCCGGCCAGATTCATCGCGTTGATCGGATGATCGACCGGCTCGAAGCAGAAGAAGTCTTCGCCGGACGGCGTGTACAGCACGTAATAGTCGGTGTCGGCTGCGATCGTCAGCGACAGGCGGCGCTTCGGCCACACCACCGCCGCCTGCCCGCTCCAGCCAGTGAACGCGTGATTGACGATGGTTTCCGGCAACGGATACGCGACGCCGAATTGCCACGCGGGCGGCGCCGGCACATGGCGCACCGGCAGCCAGTCGTCGCCGGAAAGCCACAGGCCGCCGGCCGCCGCCGACAGTTCGGTATCCGCATCGCGCACGAAAAATGGATGGATGCCCAGCCCGAAAGGCAACGACTCACGGCCGGCGTTCTCGATCTCCAGCGTCACAACGAGCGTCGGGCCGTCCAGCGTATAGGTTTGCGTGGCGCGAAACGCGTACGGCTTGCCGTCGCGGCGATCGAGCGTCAGGCGCACATTTTCGCGGTCCGCCTCGGCGACCTGCCACGCCGACTGCCAGCCGTCGCCGTGAATCGGCAAAGGCTCGTCGGCGCGGTTGCGCGGCACGTCGACACGGCGTCCCGCGACATTGAAACGGCCGCCGCCGATCCGGTTCGAATACGGCAGCAGCGGATAGCAGGCAAGCTGGTTCGGATGCGTATCGGCGCCGACGTGGCGGCAGCGTCGAAAGATCGGCGTGAGCGTGCCGTCGTTGCGCCAGTCGAAACGGGTGACGCCGCCGCCGAGCGTCGGCGCGACATCGAGGCGCAGATGCGCGTTGGCAAGCGTAATGCAGGCGACATCGCCGCCGCTCGTTTCGCCCACCGCGACCGCCGATGTACTGGGACCGGGAAGCACCGGAGTGGCCGCCGCGGCAAGCCGCGCGCGCCGGCTTTGGCTTTGGCTCTGGCTCGGAGAAGAAGCGGAAACTAGATTCGCAACAGTCATATCTGGCTCCATCGAGAGGCGTGGGACGTTGTCGTCATCGCTGACGGATGCTGTTGGGCGATTTTTTGAACCGGTCGCCTCTGGATCCGAACTGCATGCTGCCGACTTGCTGCCGACTTGCTGCCGACTTGCTGCCGACTTGCTGCCGCCGAGTTTGCGGCATCAACGCTGGATTCACCGTCAAATTCACTGCTATCTGCCATAACCGCCGCCTCGACAACCGGGGCAGCGTCATTCTGCGCTATGCAGGCGCGCCCTGGAACACAGGTTCGGGCAAACCCCGCCGCCCAGGTGTTGCGATAAACACACTGCCCGCGCGTGAATCGCCCGCGAGCGCGGCGGCATCGAGTCCAATGCGCGCGCTCGTGATGTACAGCGTGTCCAACTGCGGACGCTCCGAAGGAAGTCCCCTTGGGGGGCCGCCTAGCGCGACGCAGCTCGGCTGGGCGGTCGGCACGTCGACGCGCTCGGTTTCAGCGCCGTCGGCGCCATAACGCACGACCCGCCTGCCGCCCCATTGCGCGTTCCACAAGCCGCCGTCGCAATCGACCGTTGAGCCGTCGGGTTCACCGGTAGCGTCCGTCAGCGTGACGAAAACGCGGTCGTTGGCGACGCTGCCGTCCGCGCGATAGTCGCAGGCGCGGATTTCGCGCGTCGGCGAATCGCAGTAGTACATCGTTGCGCCGTCCGGGCTGAACGCAATGCTGTTCGAGATGGCCGGCGCGGGCAGCAGCAAGCGCTCCAGCGATAAATCCCGGTTCAGGCGGTAAAACCCGCCAATTGCTTGCAGCGGCGAGCCTTCGTCTTTCGTACCGAATACAAAACGCCCCTGACGATCGCAGCGGCCATCGTTCACGCGCGTGTTCAGCTCCGGCTCGACGTCGACGATACGCCGCGTCTCGCCGGTCGCGAGATCGAAAAACGCCAGATGCGTGGCCAAACCGAGCAACAGGTAATGCGGATCGGCGCACAGCGCGAAAGTCGCGAGGCGCTCGGGCATGCGCCAGAACGTGCTGCGGCCGTCGCTCGGATCGTAGCGCCACAGCCGCGCGCCTTCGATATCGGTCCAGTAGAAGCGGCCGGTTTTGGCGCACCACGTCGCGCCCTCGCCGAGCGTGCATTTCGCATCGATCAGCAACGTCGCGCGGTGCGAGTGCGCCGCCGCACTCACGCCCAGCCTCCGTCCACGACGATGTCCTGCGCGGTGATCATCCTGCTGTCGTCGGCGGCGAGGAAGAGCGCCATACGCGCGAGGTCGGCGGGCAGCAATTCGGCGTCGATGCACTGGCCCTCCTTGATCGAACGCCGGCCCGCGTCGTCGAGCCACAGACGCTTCTGCTTCTCCGTCATCACCCAGCCCGGCACCAGCGTGTTGACGCGGATATTGAACGGGCCGAGGTCGCGCGCCAACCCACGCGTCAAACCCTGCACCGCCGATTTCGACATCACGTACACCGGATAACCGCCGTTCTTCAACATCCAGCTGATCGAGCCGAGGTTGATGATCGAGCCCGCGTTGGCCGCCTTCATGTCCTCCGTCACCGCTTGCGCCGCGAAGAACTGATGGCGGAGATTCACCGCGATGCCCGCGTCGAAGAACTCGGGCGTCACTTCGCCGATCGTGTGACGCCGATCGTTCGCCGCGTTGTTCACCAACACCTGGATCGGGCCAAGCGCGGCTTTCACATCGGCGATCGCTTGGCGCAGCGCATTGATATCGGTCAGATCGCACGGCAGGAACAACGGCTTGTGTTTCGAATCGCCGAGCTCATCGGCGAGCGCTGCGCCCGCTGTCGCATCGATATCGAAGAACGCGACGCGCGCGCCTTGCGCCGCGAAATGCTCGACGAACGATGCGCCGATGCCGGTCGCGCCGCCCGCGATCAACACCGTGCGGTCGACGAGACTCGGATAGCGCGCGAACGCGTGGTCCGCGAGACGGGCGTTTGCATTGGCCGGAGACGACATCGTTCGATTCCTTTATCAACAAAGTGGATGGAGTCCCGGGTTTAGTCCCGGGTTTAATCCCGCGCTTAATCCCGGGTTCAGTCCCGCGGGTTTAGTCGCGTGATCCGCGGTTCTTCAACTGATCGAGCAGCACGGCGGCCAGCAGGATCGCGCCACGCACGAGGTACTGATAGAACGCATCGATGTTCATCAGGTTCATCACGTTCTCGACCGTGCCCATGATCAGCACGCCGATCACGACACCCGAGATCGTCGCGCGGCCGCCGAGCAGCGACACGCCGCCGAGCACGCAAGCCGAAATCACGTTCAGCTCGAAGCCTTCGGCGGCGTTCGGCTGACCCGACGTAATCCGCGACGCGAGAATCACACCGGCGAGCGCCGTCACCGCGCCTTGAATCAGGAAGATATAGACACGCGTGCGCTCGACGTTGATACCGGCCAGACGCGAGGCTTCCGGATTACCGCCGATCGCCAGCGTATTGCGGCCGTACACGGTCTGATTGAGCATCACGCCGAACACGACGAAGCACAGCAGCGTGACCCAGATCGGCAGCGATACGCCGAAAAAGCTCAAGCCGCCCAACGCAATGAACGTATCCGACGACACGCCGACGGCCTGCCCGTGCGACACGATGAAGCCGAGGCCGCGGACGATTTCCATGGTCGCCAGCGTCGTAATCAGCGCGTTGATGCGCAGATACGCGATCACCGCGCCGTTGACGAAGCCGATCACCGCGCCCGCGAACACCGCCGCGACGATCGCGATAAACGTATTGCCGGTCGCGTTCAGCACCATCGCGCACAGCACGCCGGCAAACGCGACCGTCGAACCCACCGACAGGTCGAAATCGCGCGACGCGAGGCAGAACATCATCGTGCACGCGACCATGCCGATCTGCGAGATCGACAGCGCGAGGCCGAGCATGTTCTCGATCGAGAAGAAGTGATCGACGGTCAGCGACATCGTGATGAACATCACCACGAAGATCACGATCAGGCTGTACTCGGTGATCTGCTGCCACCATTTCGCCTTGTCGTTGGCTTGCGGAATCAGCGCATCGGCGGCGCTTTTGGCGGCCTGTCGCGCGAGGTTTTCTCTGGCTTGCATATTAAAGACTCCTCCCGTTCCCCACGGGTTGCGGACTTGCGTCCAAATAATATTCAGGCCGCCTGGCTGGTAGCGGTGGCGGGCAGCGCGGTCGAGCTTTGCGGCAACGCGAGGCTCAACACCGTTTGTTCAGTGGCATCCTTGCGCGACAATTCGCCGGAAATACGGCCCTGGCGCATCACGACGATCCGGTCGGATACGCCAAGCACTTCCGGCAACTCCGAAGAAATCATCACGATTGCGCAGCCGCGTTCGGCGAGCTGATAGATCACGTTGTAGATTTCATGCTTCGCACCGACGTCGATGCCGCGCGTCGGTTCGTCGAGAATCACCACTTTCAGATCCGGCTCGGCCAGCCAGCGCGACAGAATCGCCTTCTGCTGGTTGCCGCCCGACAGAAAGCGGATCTTCTGGCGGCGGCTCGGCGTCTTGATCTTCAGCAGCTTGATGAAACGGTCCGCGGTTTCCGCTTCCTTCTTGCGATCGAGGAACATGCCCGCACGCAGATAGTGACGGCGGCAACTGATATTGATGTTCTCCGACACGGTCGCCATCGCGACGATGCCTTCTTCCTTGCGGTCTTCCGGGCACAGCACGATGCCGTGCCTGATCGCTTCGCCGGCACTGCGGACCTTGATCGGCTTGCCGTCGAGGACCAGTTCGCCGGCCTTCTTGTGATCGGCGCCGTACACGAGGTGCATCAGTTCGCTGCGTCCCGCGCCCACCAGACCGAAGAAGCCGACAATCTCGCCGCGCCGCACTTCGAAGCTGGCCGGTTGCGTCAGCGCATGTCCTTCGATCGCTTTCGCCGCGAAACGGACTTCACCGAGCGGCCGCGCGGAATAGTTGTAGATGTCGGCGATTTCACGCCCGACCATCTCGCTCACGATCGTCTCGCGCTTCACACCTTCGAGCGTCGGATGCGAGGCGATCTTGCGGCCGTCGCGGAAAATCGTGCAGGCGTCGCACAGTTCGTAAATCTCGTCCATCCGGTGCGAGATGTAGATCATCGCGCGGTTGTCCGCGCGCAGATCGCGCACCAGCTTGAACAGCACCTCGGTCTCGCGGTGCGACAGCGAGCTGGTCGGTTCGTCCAATGCGATCACGCGCGCGTTGCGCAGCAGCGCCTTGCAGATTTCGACCATCTGCCGTTGCGCGATCGAGAGCTTCCTCAGCTTCGCGTTCGGGTCGAGCGCCACACCCATTGCTTCAAGGCGTTCGCGCACGAAGCGTTTTGCTTCGCGCTTGTTGACCCAGCCGAGCGAGTTCGGCAATTGGCCGAGCAGCAGGTTTTCCGCGACCGTCAGATCGGGCACGTATTGCAGTTCCTGGTGAATCACCGCGATCCCTGCCTCAATCGACGACGCCGCGCTCGTGAAGCGCACCTCGTTGCCGTCGATCATCACGCGGCCCGAATCCGGCTGGTATTCACCGCCGAGAATCTTCAGCAGGGTCGATTTCCCTGCACCGTTTTCGCCCATCAGGCCGTGCACCTGGCCGACGTTGACCTCGAAGGACACACCGTCGAGCGCGCGCACGCCTGGAAAAACCTTGCCGATATTGTCAAAACGTAGCGTCGCTGACACTTCGCCTCCTGTTGCTTCGTGTGGACCGTGCTCGACGTGCCTTATGGACCTCGTGGACCTCGTGGACCTCGTGGACCTCATGGGACCTCGCGGACCCCGTGGACACAAGCACGGTCTGTCTCAACTGCTTCTTCTATTGCTGCTGCCGGTGCGCGCCTTCTTGCGTGAACAAGACACACGCACCGGCAGTTCATTTCACAGCAACGCTGCTTACTTCGATGCGAGGCCCATCTTCTCGCGCACTTCGCCCACGTTGTCACGCGTGGCCAGCATGCCGGTGGTGAGCGTGAGCAGCGGCGGTTCCTTGCCTTGGGTGATCCAGTCGTACATCAGCGTCGAGGTTTCTTCGCCGTGACGCTTCGGGCTGATGATCACGGTGCCGAAAAAGCCCGTGGGCGACGGCTTCTTGAACTCGTTGAGTGCCGACTCCGAACCGCCGATGCCGATACCGATCATGTTGTCCGCCTTGAAGCCGCGGCCTTCCGCTGCGCGCACCGCGCCGAGCACGCCTTCGTCGTTCAGCGCGTAAGCGATCCAGTGCTTGAACTGCGGGTTCTTGGTCAGCGCGATGTTGGCGGCGTTGAACGCGTTTTCCGTGTCGGTCTTCGCTTGCGGCGCCGCAATCACGTTGGCCTTCGGGAAGCCGGCGGCGAGGAGCGCGTCGGTCGCGCCGGTGGTGCGGTCATGCGCGGTCGGCAGTTGCTCGTAGGTCACGTCGATCGCGCCCACTTCCTTCGTGTCCCAGCCGCGTTTCTTGATTTCCGCAGCCAGACCGTCGCCGACCTGCTTGCCGATGTTGTACGCCGAGATGCCCATGTGCGGCACCGAGGCGATCGGCTTGCCGGCGCCGTCCACCAGACGGTCGTCGACCGTCATCATCTTCAGGCCGTCGGCCTTCGCCTTCGCGACGATGCCCGGGCCGAGCTTGACGTCGGGCGTGCAGATCACGAAGCCTTGCGCTTTCTGAGCCGACAGGTTGTCGATGGCGCTCATCACCTTCTCGCCCGACGGCGCGCCGATCTTCACCAGCGTGAAGCCCTTCTCCTTGGCGGCGATTTCGGCGAACTTCCACTCGTCCTGGAACCACGGTTCTTCCGGCTGCTTCACGAGGAAGCCGATCTTGACCGGATCGGCGGCTTGCGCGACCGGTGCGTTGAAGAGCACACCCGCCGCCGCTGCTGCCAGCGTGAGGAAAATTCTTCGTTTCATGATGCGTGTCTCCTGACTAATTGATAACGAGAAGGTATCGGCCGCGTTTTCTTGTACCGGTTGTGACACACGCGGCCAGCGCGTCGTCCGGTGAACTCTTTCTGTTGCGTGCTGCGTTGCTGCGTTGCTGCGTTGCTGCGTTGCTGCGTTGCTGCGTTGCTGCGTTCAATCGTGATACAGCGCCGAGCGGCCGCCATCCACGGTAATGCAGGTGGCGTTGATAAACGGCGCTTCGTCCGAAGCGAGGAACACCGCCGTCATCGCCACTTCTTCAGGGCGGCCGATGCGCTTCATCGGCTGCAAATCCAGCGTTGCCTGTTTGGCGGCGGCGGGATCGGCCTGTTCGTTCCACCAGTCGTGTGTCAACTGCGTTTCGATGTAACCCGGCGCGATCGCGTTGACCCGCACGTTGCGCGGCGCGTATTCGATACCGAGCGCGCGCGTGAGGCCAATCACGCCGTGCTTCGCGACCGGGTACGGAAAGCAGCCAGGAATGATCTTGAACGCATGCGTCGACGCGATATTCACGATGCTGCCCGCGCCGCGCTCCACCATGCCCGGCAACACCGCGCGGCAACCGTTCCACACACCGTCGAGATCGACCGCGAAGCAGCGGCGCCAGTCGTCGTCGGTCATCGTCAGCGGATCGCAGAACACGTTGATGCCGGCGTTGTTCACCAGCACGTCGAGCGCGCCGAACGCACGTTCGGCCTCGCTCACCGCACGCTGGACCGACGCCGATTGCGTGACGTCGGTGTGCACCGCCAACACGCGCGCGCCGGTTTGCGCCTCGATCTGCTCCGCCGTCCGCCGCGCGGTTTCGATGTCCAGTTCGGCCAGCACGACCGCCGCGCCTTCGCGCGCAAACGCGAGCGCAATCGCCGCGCCGATGCCGCGCCCGGCGCCCGTGATCAACGCGACCTTGTCGGCGAGCCGTTTCATTTCTTCGCGCCAGCCTTGGCGATACGCAAACCGTTGATGAACGCCTTCGCGTGCGAGGCCGTCACCGCGGCGCTCTGACCCGGCTTGTACAAAGCCGAGCCGAGCCCGAAACCGTTCGCGCCGGCGCTGAGAAACGGCCCCATGTTGTCCGGCGTGATCCCGCCGACCGGCACCAGCGGCACCTGCGCCGCGATCACCGCGCGCCACGCCTTCACGACCTGGCAGCCGAGCTGTTCGGCGGGAAACATCTTCAGCACGTCGGCGCCGTTTTTCAGCGCAATGAAGGCTTCGGTCGGCGTCGCGACGCCCGGCGCGCACGCCAGACCTTGCGCCTTCGCGGCGCTCACCACTTCCGGGTCGCTATGCGGCATCACGATCAGCTCGCCGCCCGCCGACTTCACGTCGCTGACGAAGCTCGGATGCAGCACCGTGCCCGCACCGACGATCGCATCGGCCGGCAACGCCTTGCGGATTGCCGCGATGCTGTCGAACGGCTGCGGCGAATTCAACGGCACTTCGACGATCCGGAAACCCGCTTCGTACAGCGCCTGACCGTGATCGGCCGCATCGGCGGGCGTGACGCCGCGCATGATCGCAATCAGCGGACACACCTCGAACGCCGCGATCAGACCCGCGTGCGGCATGTACGGAGCGGGCAGATTGATGTGAGGTTGCATGTCGGTTCCTTGTTTCATGTGCGGCTTGATATTCGGCTTCGTGGGCGGCGGCGCTGCCGGTCAGCCGGCCCGCGCCGCCTGGGCGACCGGGTTGACGAGCCCCGCCTGGGTGGCGACGCGCCACAGGCCGCGCTCGGTCGCGTGCTTCACCAGCTCCGCCTGAGTGCAGCCGAATTGCGCCAGCGCGAGGCGATAACGCTCGCACAGCGCCTCGTTGCCGATCAGCCGCAACGCCTGCCCGGCAAGCGAGTCTTGCTGTTGCGCGAGCACGGCGTCGAGGCCGGCCAGTTCGTGACCGATCAGCAATCCCGACAGATAGTCCGGCTGCTGTTCGCGCGAAAGCTGTCCGGTGAGGCCGAGCGCGCGGGCGCTGAATACGGTCGCGAGCGGACCCGCCTGGCCTTTCTCGCGAGCGATGTTCACGCCGTGCAGGAATGCATCGGTATCCGGACGATCCGGCGTGGTCATCGTGCGGCCGAGGATCGTGTGTTCGCGCAATGCAGCGAACACCTCGCCCGTCATGAAGGTATGAAAGCGTTCGATGCGGCCCGCTTGTACAACGACCCATTTCGCGTGCGTGCCCGGCAAGCCGATCAGCGCGCGGTTGCCGCTATCCGCGGAGCCGGCGTCCTCGCCGAGCGCGCCGAAAACCTGCGTTTCCTCGCCGCGCATCACGTTGGGCAGTTCGCCGCGTTGCAGGACGCCCGGCACGATATGCAGCGCCGCGCCGCACGCCGCCTTCACACGGACGATGCCGGCGACCAGCGTGTCGGCATTCACCGGCGCGTCGACGTATGGCGCTTCGACCCAGCCTTGCGCGCTGCCGACCATGCCTGCCGCGACAACCGGCAGACCGGGAGCGTGTTGGAGCCAGGCGCCGCATGCTTCATCGAAAGCCGCGTCGAAGCCGCCTTGCTCGGCGCTGCGCGGCAGATTCATGATGCCGGCCGTCGAGGCATGCGACGCCAGCAGCTTGCCCGCGGCGTCGAACAGATACGCGCGCAGCGACGTCGTGCCCCAATCGAGCCCGATCAGCGCGGCGTGCTCGAAGCCGGCGTTGGCTGCGCCCGCGGCAACGGCGTGATCGACTGCCGGTGCAGGAGAGTCCGCTTGCTTCATCGTTTGATCCTGCGGGTCGCGGGTTGCGGTGCGCGCCAACCGAGTTCTTCCGAGATCGCGCGTGCTTCGCGCTGCACGACCGGAATCAGCTCGTCCATGCGTTCGAGCGACATGTAGGGAATCGTGCTCGCCACCGACAGCGCCGCCACCACCGCGCCCGACGCATCGCGCACGGGCGCGGCGACGCAACGGATCGACGCTTCGTTTTCTTCGAGGTCGAAGGTGTAGCCGCCGGCGGCGTAATTGGTCATGCGCTGCATGAAGGTCTGCGCGTCGGGGCGGTTATCCGGCTTGAAGCTGACGCCGGCCAGCGCGCGCCGCGAGGCTTCGAACAGCGACTGCCAGGCGTCCGGCGCGAGGTCGAGCATCATGGCCTTACCGATGCCGGTCGACGCGAGCGGCATCCGGTGACCGACGCGCGAGCGCATTTCCAGACCGCGGGTGCCGGGGATCTTGTCGATGTACAGCACGTCGTCGCCGTCGCGCACACCGAGGTGGATCGTATCGAGCGTCTGTTCCGCGAGCGATTCGAGATGCCGACGCGCGACGGCGGTGAGCGGCATCTGTTCGAGTGCGATGGTGCCGAGTTCGATCAGCTTCGGGCCGAGCAGATAGCCGCCTTGCACCTGACGCAGGTAGCGCGCCTGCACGAGGCTGCTCACCAGCCGATGCGTGGTGCTGCGGGTGGTGCCGAGCGCGGCGCCGAAGGTACGCAGATCGCGGACACCGGCGGCGGCGGCTTCAAGAATCGCCAGGCCGCGCAGGAGCGTTTGCGTGCCGGCTTGTTGCGGGGTGATGTCCAGCAGCGTGCTGGGTAGAGCGATTTCGTCGGCCGCAGGCGGTTGAGCGTCGGCGCGCGGGGTCTGGGCGCTGGCGCGCGAGGCTTTTGCCGCGCTGGCCGGCTGTAGTGCGGCGCTGGGCGTGTGATCCGCGGTCGACGACAGGTCGGGCTCAGACGCGCTGGCTGCGTGAGTAGGCATCGCTTTGTTCATGGCGATTCGCTAATGGGATTGGTTTTTTGCGCTTGCAGCGCAGGGCCGGAGAGGTGGCCTTGGGGTTTTGCCGCTGCTCACGGCACGGCAGGCGTGGCGGTGCTGCCTTCTTTCGGTCTTAGGCATGGTTTGGCTTTGTCTCCGGTTTCTTTTGCTTCGCTCTCGCGGGCAGGGGTTTGGGGCTTTCTGCCCTTCCTGCTATTCCTGCTCTTTCTGCTCGCGGCGCGTGTTGGGTTCGATTGTAGGGCGGTTTTTTGGAAAGCTCCAATATGTGAGTGTTGGATTCATATAATGGGATTTCGCCTTGTCGTTTGGCCTTGCCGGGGGCTGGGGTTGGTGTCCACTTGCGATCGTCGTCTTTGCTGGCTTTTTTTGCCCTCGCGGCGCTTCTTATGTCTGTTTGCCTACGGCGTTGGCCTTCCTTGATTTTTGGCCTTCGTGGCACTTATGGTGGTGCTGCCTGCGGCGTTGGCCTTTCCTTGATTATTTGCCTGCGCGGCGCTTATGTTCGTGCTGCCTGCGGCGTTGGCCTTTCCTTGATTTGGTATTGGTCTATTAGCTTTCCCCCTGTGCGGGGGAGCACCTACTTTTCTTTGCCGGCC
>NZ_JBYSWU010000057.1:0-55681 GCF_058781505.1 Paraburkholderia sp. FW306-2-2C-D06C
TCTGGCAGCAATGCTAACCCGCGTCTGATTCCTCACGGCAGGCCAGCCTTTGCCTCACGGGAGTCATAGTGTCTAGGGCTAGCGC
Organism: Paraburkholderia sp. FW306-2-2C-D06C; assembly: GCF_058781505.1. Taxonomy (NCBI): domain Bacteria; kingdom Pseudomonadati; phylum Pseudomonadota; class Betaproteobacteria; order Burkholderiales; family Burkholderiaceae; genus Paraburkholderia; species Paraburkholderia sp. FW306-2-2C-D06C. Next base: position 86 of record NZ_JBYSWU010000057.1, read on the forward strand.
GAGGCAACTGGCCGAAAACAGACCGCCGCTGCCGCGGGCGCTGCCGGCCTGACAGCAGCGGTATTCGCCACGACGGCGACAGCTTTAGTTTTCCGGTACCGTCACCATCCAGCCGAGACCGAAGCGGTCCACCACCATGCCGAAGCCCTTGCTCCAGAAGGTGGCTTGCCACGGCATCATCACCTGTCCGCCGTCGGCTAGCGCATTGAAATATTTTTCGGCCGATGCCGCATCGTCGGCTGTCAGCGACAGGTTGAAGCCGTTCATCGGGCCGGCATTGGGGTCGCAGTGGCCGTCGGACGCCATCCAGACCGTCGAACCGAGCTTAACGCTCGCGTGCATGATCTTGTCCTCCATGCCGGGGCGCAACTGTCCCTGTGCGTCGGGCGGTGCTTCCTTGTAGCGCATCAGGAACACCACCTCCGCGCCGAGTTTCTCGCCGTAGTACTTGAGCGCTTCTTCGCAACGGCCGTTGAAAAAAACGTAAGGCTGGACATACATGATCGTCTCCCGGAGTTTTGGGTCAGCGGAACGCGGCGCTGCGAACCTCCAGACGTGCACAGGTTGAGGTGCGGGCGGGCGTGCAGACGATTGTAGTCGTCCGTTGCAGCAGCAATTGTGACTTTGTGCCGGAAGAGCGGCGGGTTCGACGTGGCCCCGATAAAACGCGGCCAGAGGCGAGTCAGAGGCGAGTCAGAGGCGAGTCAGAGGCGAGTCAGAGGCGAGTCAGAGGCGAGTCAGAGGCGAGTCAGAGGCGACCCGGAAGCGACCCGGAAACGACCCAGAAACGACCCAGAAACGGCGCGCGGCCCTGAACCGGAAGGCTCAGGGCCGCGCGCTTGAACAGAGGAGACGGGTTTAACGCAGCGCTTCGATCAGCTTTTCCAGCTTGACGGCGTCCGCGGCGAACGCGCGAATGCCTTCGGCGAGTTTTTCCGTCGCCATCGCTTCGTCGTTGACGAGGAAACGGAACGACGATTCGTCGACCGGCACGCGTTCGATGTCCGCGCCCGTGGCGATCTCCGGCGACAGCTTGCGCTCCACTTTCTCGGTGCTCTCCTGCAGCTTTTGCAGCAGATCCGGACTGATGGTCAGCAGATCGCAGCCGGCCAGTTCGAGAATCTGACTCGTCGTGCGAAAGCTCGCGCCCATCACCTCGGTTTTGTAACCGAACTTCTTGTAGTACGCGTAGATGCCGCGCACCGATTTGACGCCCGGATCGTTGGCGCCGCCGTCTTTCGCTTCGTCCCAGGCGCTGCCGGCGTTCTTCTTGTACCAGTCGTAAATGCGGCCGACGAACGGCGAAATCAGCTGCGCGCCCGCTTCGGCACAGGCGGCCGCCTGCGCGAGCGAGAACAGCAGCGTCATGTTGCAGCGGATGCCTTCTTTCTGCAGCACTTCGGCCGCGCGGATGCCTTCCCACGTGGAGGCCAGCTTGATCAGCACGCGCTCGCGCTCGATGCCGTGGTCTTTGTACAGCGCGATTAGTTCACGGCCCTTGGCGATCGAGCCTTCGACGTCGAACGACAGGCGCGCGTCCACTTCGGTCGACACGCGGCCCGGGATGATCTGGAGGATCTCGGTGCCGAATGCGATCAGCAACTGGTCGATGATCACGCCGACCGGCTTCGACGCGTGCGCTTTCACGGTTTTTTCGAGCAGCGGACGGTAATCGTCCTTCTGCACGGCCTTGAGAATCAGCGACGGATTGGTGGTCGCGTCCTGCGGCTTGTACTGGGCGAGTTGCTGGAAGTCGCCGGTATCGGCAACGACGGTGGTGTATTGCTTGAGCTGGTCGAGTGCGGTTGTCATGTTCGAGCCTTCAGGGCGTACGTGCGCCGTGGTTCAGGAGAAATGAGGTCGCCGCCGGACAAAAAGTACAACCAGTCCGGCGGCCGGGGGTCACGCTGCAGCATTTACCCGCCATGTTGCCGGGAAACGCTGCCGGATACTTCTATTCTATGGCGGATCGCCTGATGCGGCATTGACACTTGCCCCGGCGATCCGTTCACGCGGATTTCAGGCCCCGTTTTTCCGGCGCCGCATTGTCACGGACGCCGTCAGACGCGGCGCGCGTTCAGCACCAGTTGCGTCAGCACGCCCGCAACCAGTCCCCAGAATGCCGAGCCGATCGACAGCAGGGTGAGGCCCGAGGCTGTCACCATGAACGTCACCAGCGCCGCTTCGCGCTGTTTGAGGTCTTGCATCGCGTTGGCAAGGCCGCTCATGATCGAGCCGAACAGCGCCAGCGCGGCGACGGAGACGACCAGCGCCTTCGGCAAGGCCGCGAACAGCGCGGCGATGGTCGCACCGAAAATCCCGGCGATCAGATAGAAAATGCCGCACCAGACCGCGGCGGTGTAACGCTTGCCGCGGTTTTCGTGCGCTTCGGGGCCGGTGCAGATCGCCGCCGTGATCGCCGCAAGATTGATGCCGTGCGAGCCGAACGGAGCGAGCAACAGCGAGATGATGCCGGTCGTCGAAATCAGCGGTGCGGACGGCGTCGTGTAGCCGTCGCCGCGCAGCACCGCGATGCCCGGCACGTTCTGCGACGCCATCGCGACGACAAACAGCGGAATGCCGATGCTGATGCTCGCGGCCACCGAGAACGCCGGCATGGTGAACACCGGGTGCGCGAGCGCGACATGAAAGCGGCTGAAGTCGAGCAGGCCGAGCCCGCCGGCGGCGATCGTGCCGACGCTCAGCGTCGTGACGATCGCGTAGCGCGGCACGAGGCGTTTGACGATCAGATAGGTGAAGAACATCGTCAGCACGAGCGCGGTCTGGAACTGCGCGGCGCGGAAAATCTCGATGCCGATTTCGAACAGAATGCCCGCCAGCAACGCCGAGGCGATGCCTGCCGGGATTTTTTTCATCAGCGTATCGAACCAGCCGGTCAGGCCGACCACGGTCAGCAGCAACGCGCAGACGATAAACGCGCCGATCGCCTCCGCGTAAGCCACATGCGGCAGCGACGACACCAGCAGCGCCGCGCCCGGCGTCGACCATGCGATTACGATCGGCGCGCGAAAACGCAGCGAGAGGCCGATCGTGCCGACGGCCATGCCGATCGACAACGCCCAGATCCACGACGAAATCTGCGCATCGGTCAGATGCGCGGCCTGGCCCGCCTGGAACATCAGCACCAGCGAACTGGTGTAGCCGGTCATCATCGCGACGAAGCCGGCGACGACGGCTGACAGCGAGGTGTCGGCGAACGGTCTGAGACGTCCGGGCGATGCGGTGGCAGCGGAAAATTCGGGCGATGAAGACGGACTCATGCAGATACTTTCTTGTAGTTGGCGTTAGAACGTGAACGGATTATTTGCTCAGCATGCGCATTGCCGTTTCGAGGCCGGCAAGCGTGAGCGGATACATGCGGTGGCCGAGCACTTCGCGGATTGCGCTGACCGACTGCCGGTACGGCCACAGGGCCTCCGGCTCCGGGTTCAGCCACGCATAATGCGGAAAATGATCCGCCAGCCGCCGCAGCCACACGGCGCCGGCTTCGGGATTGTTGTATTCGACCGAGCCGCCCGGCTGCAGCACTTCGTATGGACTCATCGTCGCATCGCCGACGAAGATCAGCTTGTAATCCGGCGTGAACTTGTGCAGCACGTCCCACGTGGGCATGCGCTCGGCGTGGCGGCGGCGATTGTTCTTCCACAGGAAGTCGTACACGCAGTTGTGGAAGTAATAGAACTCGAGGTGCTTGAACTCGGCCTTGGCCGCCGAAAACAGCTCTTCGGTGCGTTTGATGTGATCGTCCATCGAGCCGCCCACGTCGAGCAGCATCAATACCTTCACCTTGTTGTGCCGCTCAGGCACCATCTTCAGATCGAGCCAGCCGGCGTTTGCAGCGGTGCTGCGGATCGTGTCGGGCAGATCGAGTTCTTCGGCGGCGCCTTCGCGCGCAAAACGGCGCAAGCGGCGTAGCGCGATCTTGATGTTGCGTGTGCCGATTTCGACCTGATCGTCATAATCGCGGTAGGCGCGCGCTTCCCACACCTTGACCGCCGTGCGATTGCCCGCCGCATCGCCGCCGATGCGCACGCCCTCCGGGTTGTAGCCGCCGTTGCCGAACGGCGACGTGCCGCCCGTGCCGATCCATTTATTGCCGCCTTCGTGGCGCTCTTTCTGTTCGTCGAACAGTTCCTTGAGGCGCTCCATCAGCTTGTCGAGACCGCCCATCGCTTCGATCTGCGCTTTTTCTTCGGGCGACAGATCGCGTTGCAGCTTCTTCTTCAGCCAGTCGAGCGGGACGTCGAAGGCAAGCTCCGAGGTTTGCGCGACGCCGTTGAAATACGCGCCGAACGCCTGGTCGAATTTGTCGAAGTATTGCTCGTCCTTGACCAGCGTGATGCGCGCGAGATAGTAGAAGTCGTCGAGCGACGGCGCGATCACGTTGGCTTTCAGCGCTTCGAGCAGCGTCAGATATTCCTTCACCGACACCGGCAGTTTGGCCGCGCGCAGCGAATAAAAGAAGTCGATCAGCATGCTGTTTCCTCTGCGGCGGCTGGGGGGCGGCGGTACTGCGTGCTCAGCCACGTCGTGACGACGGCAATAGCGGTATTAACGGTATTAACGGTGTTAGCGGTTGTTGCGGTTCATGAAGATCAGCCGCTCGAACAGGCTTACGTCCTGTTCGTTTTTCAGAAGCGCGCCATGCAGCGGCGGAATGATCTGTTTCTGATCGGTGGAGCGCAGCGCCTCGGACGGAATGTCTTCGGCGAGCAGCAGTTTCAGCCAGTCGAGCAGTTCCGACGTGGACGGTTTCTTCTTCAGTCCCGACACGTTGCGCAATTCGAAGAAGCTCTGCATGGCCGCGGCGAGCAGTTCCTTTTTGATGCCGGGATAATGCACTTCGACGATCTGCTGCATCGTTGCCGGATCGGGGAACTTGATGTAATGGAAGAAGCAGCGGCGCAGGAACGCGTCGGGCAGCTCCTTCTCGTTGTTCGACGTGATGATGACGAGCGGGCGCTGTTTGGCGCGAATCAGCTCGTGCGTCTCGTACACGTAGAACTCCATGCGGTCGAGTTCGCGCAGCAGGTCGTTCGGGAATTCGATGTCGGCCTTGTCGATCTCGTCGATCAGCAGCACCGTTTGCTGGTCCGACTCGAACGCCTGCCACAGCACGCCCTTGACGATGTAGTTGCTGATGTCCTTCACGCGCTCGTCGCCGAGCTGCGAATCGCGCAGACGCGACACCGCGTCGTATTCGTACAGACCCTGCTGCGCCTTGGTGGTGGACTTGATGTGCCACTGCAGGAGCGGCATGTCGAGCGCGGCGGCGACCTCTTCGGCCAGCATGGTTTTGCCGGTGCCGGGTTCGCCCTTGATCAGCAACGGGCGTTTCAGCGTCATCGCGGCGTTGACCGCGAGCTTGAGGTCGTCGGTGGCGACGTATTGCGATGAGCCTTCGAAACGCATGGCGAGATGCTCTTTTTGGGAAAAAAACCCAGTATAAGTCAGAAGGCCTGTTGGGCTGAACGGCGCCCGCGTAGGGTGTCACCCGCGGTGTCATCCACGGTGCCGGACGCCGGCGGGCGGTGGCCGGGCGGCTCTCGGGCGGCCGGCGGGTGGCCGGCGGGTGGTGGCGGCATGGCCCGCGGCGCGCCTTTCGCGCGCTGACGCGGCTGCAGCCGGTCCGCCGCGGGCGGCAGGTTTGGCGCCCGCGCAGCAAAGCGGCCCCGGGCGCGGGTTCGTGGCAGCCGGATGCGCCGCCGCCCCGCGCGGTGGACGTTCGGCGCGGCGTCGCGGTACAATTAGCCCGATTTTTTTGGCCTGCGTGGCTACCCTATAAGAATGACGGCGCGGGCCGTTGCCTTTTTTGGCGCCCGTTTCCCCTCAAGCCAGGTTACATGCTATGAATAAATTCGTCGGCAAACACGTCGTGATCGCAGCGCTGTCGGTGCTCGCGGGCTATGCGGCCAGTGCGCAGGCAGCGGATGTCGTCGGCAACGCGAAGGCGGGCCAAGGCAAGGTCGCGATGTGTATTGGCTGCCACGGCATCCCTGAATACCGCACGGCTTACCCTGAGGTCTACCGCGTGCCGATGCTCGGCGGCCAGAATCAGGCGTATCTCGAGAACGCGCTGCACGGCTACAAGAAGGGCGACCGCCATTTCGAAACGATGCACGCGATCACCGTGTCGCTGTCGGATCAGGACATCGCCGATATCTCTGCCTACTACGCAGCGCAAAATTCCTCTTCGAAGAACAATCCCGACAAGTGATCGGCGTCGGTCACTCGGTTATTTATATTCGCGGGATAGGAGAATTCATGAATAAGCCCCAACAGGCACTCCACACGGTGTTCAAGGCTGCATGCGCGTCGGCGGCAGTGATCGGTCTGGTTGCAGCGAACGTCGCGCACGCCGCCGACGCCGGCAACGGCAAGGTGCTGGCCGACAGCCACAATTGCGCGGCTTGCCACGGCGTCAACCTGAACAAGCCGGTGAGCCCGGAATATCCGAAGCTCGCCGGTCAGCACGCCGACTATATCTACTGGGCGCTGCGCCAGTATCAGATGGGCAACGGCAATCCGCACCTCGGTCGCAACAACGCGATCATGCAGGCGCAGGTGCAAAGCCTGTCGCCAGGCGACATGAAGGACATCGCGGCTTATGTCGAATCGCTGGACGGCGATCTGGTGCAGAAGAAGTAAGCGCGCTGCGCTCTTGCCGAGCTCGCTTTTTTTCGCACCATTCCTGATTGAACGACACCCTGCTTCGGCGGGGTGTCGTGCTTTTGGCGCCGCGATTTGCGTTATTGCGTGACGCGCCGACCGCCGTGGTCCGGCCGCGCCGTGGCCGCTCAGTCCCGCGTGGCGCGCCGTTCGATACGCTGCAAATACGCGTCCGTATCCGGCGGGGTGCCGGTGCGCTGCGCTTCCCAGATGGTTTCGCCGAGGCAGTCCATGATCGCGTGTTGCGCCTCATGGGTCGAGCCGAGGCGCGCGGCGAGGCGCTCGTGCGCGGCACGAATGCCGGGCGGCTGGTCGATCGAGAGTTGCTCGGTGATCGCCAGATGCATCGACAGATGCAGGAACGGGTTGGTCTGTCCGCGTTCGGGCGAGTAGTCCTGGGTTGCCGCGCCTTCGCTATCGGCCAGATCGGCGTGGTACTCGGGATGCTCGACGATCCAGTCGGCGGCGATCGCTTCGAGCGGCGTCAGAATCTCGCCTTGACGCTGCTTGCGCCAGGTGTCGGTGAAAAAGAGGCGAACTTCGTCGCGGCTGGGATTGAACATCGTGGGGCCGGTGCGTTGAGGTCGATGCGGGGGTGCAGGGCGTCATTTTACGCCGGGGCTGGAGCGCTTGCTGACCGTGCTGCAGGCACCCCAAGCAACCCAAGCACCCCTGGACGGCAATGCTGCCGGAGGGGGCGCGACCGAGGCGCGTGTTCGCTTCGTCGCTGCGCCGCGTTCAAAGATCCGGCGGCGGCGTCTTCGGGCGGAACTCGCACAGCGGCTCGATCACGCAATGCCAGCATTCCGGCCGGCGCGCCTTGCATACGTAGCGTCCGTGCAGGATCAGCCAGTGATGCGCATCCTGCTTGAATTCGGCCGGCGTGAATTTCTCCAGCGCCACCTCGACTGCGCGCACATCTTTTCCCGGCGCCAGCCCGGTTCGATTGGCAACCCGAAAGATATGGGTATCGACGGCGATGGTCGAATGGCCGAACGCGGTGTTCAGGATCACGCTCGCCGTTTTTCGGCCGACGCCGGGCAGACTCTCGAGCGCTTCGCGATCTTCCGGCACTTCGCCGCCGTACTGGTCGAGCAGGATGCGGCAAGTCGCGATAACGTTCCTGGCCTTGGTCCGATAGAGGCCGATGGTCTTGATGTAGTCCGCGACACCTGCTTCGCCGAGGTTGAAAACCTGCTGCGGCGTGTTCGCGACGGGGAACATCTTGCGCATCGCTTTGTTCACCGACACGTCGGTGGCCTGCGCCGACAGCAGCACGGCAATCAGCAGTTCGAACGGTGTGGTGTACTCGAGTTCGGTGGTGGGGTGCGGATTGAGACTCTGAAGCGTCTCGTAGATGGCGCGGCGTTTGTTCGCGTTCATGCGGAGCGTGAGGGTGAGGTGCGGTTAGCGCTTCGTGGAGTGAGTGTCGGTGTCGTCGTCCGCCGCGAGTCCGAGACGGAGGCGGCGCGCCTCGGCAGCGTCGATCTGCGCCTGCACGTCGGCACTGACATGCTCGGTGTTCAGCGGACCTTGTCCTTTGGCTGCCAGCTCTTCTTTCTTCTTGCGCGCACGCTCGAGCGCGGCCTGGATGATCGCGCGTTTTTTCGCTTCAGCGTCGTCCGCGGCCGGCGCGGCGGGCGCGGTGGGTGACGCTCCAGCCGAGGCTTCAGCGCCTTGCACAGGCGCGCCACTCGCGGCTCGCCGCGCTGCAGCACGCGCTTCGGCGGCTTCGCGTTCGCGCGCAAGACGCGTTTCGCGCCGGTCGTGGCGTTCACGCGCGGCGTCGGCCTGGGCCTGGCTCCACGCGTTCCAGCCGGTTGCTTCGCCGGTGACGGGCGGCATCGCGATGCAGTCGACCGGACAGGGCGGCACGCACAGGTCGCAACCGGTGCAGAGCTCCGCGATCACCGTATGCATCTGTTTCGGTGCGCCAACAATTGCATCGACTGGACAAGCCTGCATGCACAACGTGCAGCCGATGCAAAGTTGCTCGTCGATAACCGCCAAAGGACGCGGCCGTTCAACGCCATTGGCGGAATTGAGCGGAATCACCGGCTTGCCGAGCAGCGCGGCGAGGCGCGCGACGCCTTCGGCGCCGCCTGGCGGGCATTGGTTGTAATTGGCCTCGCCGCTGGCGACGGCTTCGGCATACGGACGGCACGCCGGATAGCCGCACTTCGTGCATTGCGTCTGGGGCAGCAGATCTTCGATGCGATCTGCGAGTGTTATGGAATCGGTCACGGTCACGACATTGGGGCTTGCTTCGCGGCCGCGCGGCGCCGAGGGCGGCCTCGGGGAAAGCACGCGGCAGGCTGGGCAACACAAAAGCGCGGCGAAAGCGCGCAAAAACCTGCCGATGCAGGCGAATACGCGCAAGCGCTCGCTCACGCTGGGCTTGAACTAAATAGCACATTATCGCCGATTTCCCCAATTGCGATCCGCAATCCATGTGCCATAATCGAAGCGCTTTTTCGAAAGACCGCAGAAGGGTGTCCCCCAACCATGGCGCGCCCGTTCAACGCTGTCGGTGCAAGGCCCGAGGAGAGGCCGGCGGCGCGATCCGGATAACGCGGCTCACGAAGACGATGCCACCATGAATCAGCCGAAAATCAAAAGAGATCCTGAAGGCACGCGGCGCCGCATTCTGCTTGCGGCGGCCGAAGAGTTTGCAAATGGAGGGTTGTTCGGCGCGCGCGTCGATCAAATCGCCCGCCGCGCGGAAACGAATGAACGCATGCTCTACTACTACTTCGGTAGCAAGGAGCAGCTTTTCACTGCCGTACTCGAGCACGCATTCAGCGCGCTCAATGAAGCGGAGCGCACGCTCGAACTGAACGGCGTCGCGCCGGTCGAGGCCATCACACGCCTCGCGCATTTTGTTTGGGATTACTACCGCGATCATCCCGAGTTGCTGCGTCTCGTCAATAACGAGAATCTGCATGAGGCACGCTACATGCAGAAGTCGACCCGCATCCGCGAAATGATCTCGCCGATTGTCGCGACGCTCGGCGGCATTCTCGAGCGCGGCCAGCGCGCGGGGTTGTTTCGCACTAACGTCGACCCGCTGCGCTTTTATGTGACGCTGTCCGGCATGGGCTACTACATCGTGTCGAACCGCTTCACGCTCGAAGCGACGCTCGGCCGCGATTTCAGCACCGCAAGCGAACGCAGCGAACTCGTGCAGATGAATATGGAGTTGCTGCTCGCGTATCTGTTGCGGCGTTAGGGCGCATCGCACGCGCCAAGAAACCTCAGAAACTTCAGAGGCGCGAGAAGCGTAAGACGTTCCAGAAACGGCAACGGCCTCCGAAGAGGCCGTTGTTCTATCTGTCTGCGTGACTGTGTGACGCTCAGGCTTCGACTTTTTCCTTCGTCACCTTCGGCGCCTTGTTGTGCTCGAGGATGAAGTCGCGCAGCTGCGGATAGATGATGGTGCGCCAGCGGCGGCCCGAGAAAATGCCGTAGTGGCCGCATTTCTCCGCTGTGAGGTGACGCTTGTCCTGCTCCGGAATTCCGCTGCACAACCCGTGCGCGGCGAAAGTCTGACCGTCGCCGGAGATATCGTCCAGCTCGCCTTCAATGGTGAGAAGCGCGGTCTTCCTGATGTCCTGTGGACGCACACGCTCGCCGGCGACGTCCCACGTGCCTTCGGCAAGACGGAACTCCTGGAACACCATGCGGATCGTGTCCAGGTAATAGTCCGCGGCCATATCGAGCACCGCGTTGTACTCGTCGTAGAAGCGGCGATGCGCTTCGGCGTCGTCTTCGTCGCCACGCAACAGGCTTTGGTAGAAGTCCCAGTGCGACGCCGCGTGCCGCTCCGGATTCATCGCGACAAAGCCGGTGTGTTGCAGGAAGCCCGGATAAACCTTGCGGCCCACGCCCGGATAGTTCGGCGGCACCGTGAAGATCACGTTGTTCTCGAACCATTCGTACGAGTGCTGCGTAGCCAGCGAGTTGACCGAAGTCGGGCTCTTGCGCGCGTCGATCGGGCCGCCCATCATCGTCATGGTGCGCGGCGTGTCTTCGCCGCGGCTCGCCATCAATGAGATGGCGGCGAGCACCGGCACGGTCGGCTGGCACACCGAGATCACGTGCAGATTCCTCGCTCCGATGTGACGGATGAATTCCTGGATGTAGGCGATGTAGTCGTCGAGGTGAAACTCGCCTTCTTCGAGCGGCACCATGCGCGCATCGATCCAGTCGGTCAGGTAGACCTTGTGGTCTTGCAGCAACGTTCGCACGGTATCGCGCAGCAGCGTGGCGTGGTGTCCGGACAACGGTGCGCACACCAGCACGATCGGCTCGTCTTTCAATTGGATAACGGCGTCGCTGTCGTCCGCGAAACGCTTGAAGCGCATCAGGCGGCAAAACGGCTTTTCGATGATCGTTTGTTCGATGATCGGGATGTTATGGCCGTCTTTGACGATTTGATGAAGGTTGAACTCGGGCTTCTCGTAGTCTTTGCCGAGCCGGTAGAGCAGTTCGTAACCGGCCGACAGGCGCGTGGCGCCCGGCACGTAGGCGAGAGGGCTGGCCGGATTCGCGAACGACTTCGACGCAGCCTGAGCCCAGGCGGTAAGGGGGCTTAACATCGCCCGCTGGAATTCGTGAAATTGGTAGAGCATGGGTGCTCCGTACTTAAGCGGTTCGCATGGGGCTTCGCAAACACGCTGTGGCGTTGCGGCAGGCCGTATTGGTTGTTTGTTGGCGCATTGATTTTCGGCCGACGGTCGGGGTGATCATATCGAACAAAGCGTATTTGTGCAATGCAGCAATTTGCGCGCGACGGACGCTCAAACTGTCATTAGATCATGCTACTGGCGATGCTGCCGCGCCGCTATCAGGGCTTGCCGCAGCCTTAAGTTGTGCCTCTCCGATGCCGTTATGAGGTGGCTGGCCGGTGGCCTCGGCCATTTTCTGCTCGTGCTTCATCAGGTTCAAACCGGTGTGCACCAGCGCCACATGCGAAAACGCCTGCGGGAAATTGCCGACGAGGCGCTTCGCGGTGGGATCGTATTCTTCAGACAGCAAACCGACGTCGTTGCACAGCGCGAGCAGCCGTTCGTACATCGTATGGGCCTCATCGATGCGGCCTTGCAGCGCGAGGTTGTCCACCATCCAGAACGAGCACGCGAGGAAGGTGCCTTCTCCGGGCGGCAGGCCGTCGTCGTATTCCGTGGTGCGGTAGCGCATCACGAAGCCGTCACGCATCAGATCTTTTTCGATCGCCGCCACCGTGCCTTTGATGCGCGGATCGTCCGGCGGCAGGAAGCCGACCAGCGGCATCAGCAACACGCTCGCATCGAGCTGGTCGCTGCCGTAGAACTGCGAAAACGCGTTGAGCGCCGGATTCCAGCTGTTCGCGCACACCTCTGCGTGGATTTTCGCGCGGGTCGCGCGCCAATCGTCGAGCGGGCCGTCCAGCTTGAACTTTTCCGCCGACTGGATCGCGCGGTCGAAGGCGACCCACGCCATCACCTTCGAGAAGGTGAAATGCTGTGGTCCGCCGCGCGTTTCCCAGATGCCTTCGTCCGGTTCGAGCCAGATCGTGTCGAGGTGGCGGAGCAGCGCGCGTTGCACGTTCCACGCGGTGTCGTCCGCCTGCAGGCCGCCCACGCGCGCCAGATGCAGCGCGTTCATCACCTCGCCGTAAACGTCCAGTTGCCGCTGGCCGACCGCGTTGTTGCCGATCCGCACCGGTCTCGCGTCCTGATAGCCCGGCAGCCAGTCGATTTCGAACTCGGGCAGACGCCGTTCGCCGGCGATGCCGTACATGATCTGCAACTGATCCGGCGCGCCGGCCATCACGCGGCCGAGCCAGGTGCGCCACGCGCGCGCTTCGTCGTAATAGCCGCCGCGCATCATCGCCAGCAGTGTGATGGTGGCGTCGCGCAGCCAGCAGTAGCGGTAGTCCCAGTTGCGCGCGCCGCCGAGCTGTTCCGGCAGCGAGGTGGTGGGCGCGGCGACGATGCCGCCGGTCGGTTCGTAGGCGAGCGCCTTCAGCGTGATCAGCGAGCGGCGGATCGGCTCGGCCCACTTGCCCCCGACGGTGCAGCGCGACGACCATTCGAGCCAGTGATTCTCGGTGCGCGCGAGCGCCGTGTGCGGATCGCGCCCGGGCGGAATGCGCAGATGCGAGGCGGCGTAAGCCAGCGAAAACGGCACCCGCTCGCCTGCGGTGACGGTGAATTCGGCGACGGTCTTCATGTTCTCGCCGCGCAGTTCGACCGGCGTGCGCAGTACCGCGGTGTCCGGGCCGGCGATCGCCTTGATGCCGCTGTCGTGCTTCAGGCGGTCGACCCACGGAATCGAAAAGCCGTAATCGAAGCGCAGCACGAGTTCCATCCGCATGCGCACGGCGCCGCGTTTGCCCACCACGATCCGAACCATCTCCGACCAGCCGTTGCCCGGCGGCATGAAATCGATCAGCGTGACCGCGCCCTCGGGCGTATCGAAATCGGTTTCGAGGATCAGGGTTTCGCCGCGATAACGGCGCGTGATCGTCGGCGGCGTGTCGCAGACCGGCGCAATCAGCCAGCGGCCGTTGTCGGGCGTGCCGAGCAGGGCGGCGAAGCAGGCGCCGGAGTCAAAGCGCGGCCAGCAGAGCCAGTCGACGGAACCTTCGCGGGAGACGAGCGCAGCCGTGTGGCCGTCGCCGATGAGTGCATAGTCTTCGATGAGTGCGGGCATGGGGAGCGTGTCTCTAGTGCGCGCGGCCATGGCCGCTGCGCTTGGTGCCGTTGTTACTACCGGACTCGCGCGATGCGCTTTGGGTCAGCGCGCAATGAGGCAAAACGCGAGTTGGTAAATTGTCAAATCACTGCCTACAATCGGACTTCAACCTGCTGCGCCACGCCTTCCGCCTGGCGCATCGGTCTTGCCCCTAGCGCGTGCAGACGCCGTCTCGGAGGACAAAAGCCATGCTGAACCCGTCGAAATCCGATTGCATCACGATTCTCTCGGCCGCCAGCGAACTTGCCGACGATTCGATGTTGCCGCTCGACCCTAGCCGCCTCGGCCTGTCCCGCAACGGGATGCTGGCCGCCGCGGCCTTCCTGAGCGAACGGGCCTGCTTCCGCCATTACCGCGAACGTGACGGCCATTATGCCGTCGGCGCGCTGTCGCTGCAGGGGCGCCTGCGGCTCGAGCAGCTGTCGAACGGCTGACTATCCCGGAGGCGCGGGCTTCGGCCTCGCGCAGTTCGTCCGCGCAGTTTGCCCGCAGTTTGCCGCCAGGCGTTACAGCCAGGCTCCTCGTCACGGCAACCGTCACCGCGCGTGCCGTTCGTTTCGCTTCCTTCGCTTCTTTCCTATACCCGGCCGCGCTCATGCGGACCGGTCGCCGGGCTCGCACGCTCCCGGCCGTTCATCCCTCGCTGCCGTCTGCCGCCGCTCAGAAGTGCGACGACCCCACGCCGAAGAGTCCAATGATGCCGATGATGATCAGATAGAGCGCGACGATGTAGTTCAACAGGCGCGGCATGACGAGAATCAGAATGCCGGCGATCAACGAAACGAGCGGGCCCAGGCTGAGTGTGACGTTCATGAAGACTCCGTGGTGTGAGACTCGATTGAGAAAACGACCTGTGAGGCGGGAACGATTGCTGCTCGTGCACACCGATAACCGGTAGCCGGATTGGCTGCATGATCCGGTGCAACGCTTTTATACTTGCGTCGACAACTACAGTGCTCGACCGACGGCGCGGCAGACCAGAGACACATTACAACCGATTCAACCCAATAACCGATGTCCAGGAGGTCGTATGCTTCGTGGTGCCCCGGCCGCGGTGCGCGCCGTTTCAAGCTCTGCTTCGCCGTTACCGTCAACGGCAGGATTCGCCGGGCGGCCGGCTCCTTTGCGCTCCGCCCGCTCGATAATAAAAGGTTTCGTGCTCATGGTCTCGATTGTTGCGTCGCATGCGTTTGCGCAGGATGCCGGTCCGGCTCCCGCCGACGGCGTCTATGACCTGCTGGTCGGCACTTATACGGGCAGCAAGAGCGAAGGACTCTACGTCTATCGCTTCGACACGAAGACCGGCGAGGCGACCCGCGTATCGGTCGCGCAGACGGTCAACCCGTCGTATCTGGTGGTCAGCCGTGACCGCCGCTTCGTGTACGCGGTCAACGAATTGCCCGGCGACAACGGCCCGGCGACGCAGCGCGGCGGCATCAGCGCATTCCGCTTCGACGCCGCGAGCGGCCAGCTGAGCTTCCTCAACAAGGTCTCGTCGGACGGCAATGATCCGTGCTATCTGAGCCTGTCGCCGGACGGCAAGTATCTGCTGAGCGCGAACTACTCGGTGGCCGCCGACCCTGGCGGCAGCTTCGCGGTGTTCCCGTTGCAGGCGGACGGCCAGGTCGGAGCCTCGGTGCTCACGGTGCATCACGAAGGCGGCGGTCCGGTGAAGGGCCGCCAGGACAACTCGCACGTGCATTCGACGGTGTTCTCGCCGGACGGCCGTTACCTGTTCGCGCAGGATCTCGGCGCCGACAAGCTGTACTCGTACCGCTACACACCCGACGGCAGCCGCGGCCTGTTCGGCCCGACCGACTCGCGCTACACCCAGGAGAAGGCCGGCACCGGCCCGCGCCATCTGGTGTTCGGCGTCGACGGCAAGCATGCGTACCTGGCGAGCGAGCTTAACGCTACGGTCAGCGCTTTCGAGTACAACGACGGCAAGCTTGCGCAAGTGCAGACGTTGCCGCTGACGGAGCCGGGCTTCAAGGGCGCGGTGGGTGCCGCGGCGATCCATCTGTCGCCGGATGGGCGTTTTCTGTATGCCTCCAATCGCGGCGATGCGAACGAGATCGTGATCTTCTCGGTCGACCCGGGCAACGGCCGCCTGAAGAAGATCGGGCATCAGTCGAGCCTCGGCAAGTCGCCGCGTGAATTCGCGATCGACCCGACCGGCAACTGGCTGATCGTCGGCAATCAGAACAGCGACACCGTGTACGTGTTCAGGCGCGATCAGCAGACCGGTTTGCTCGAGGCGAATCCGAAGCGCTTCGACATCGGCTCGCCGGTGGATTTCAAGCTGGTTTCGCCGTCGTGAGGATTGGGTGACGCGTGTGATGTGAAGACACGCGTTGAATAAAAAACGGGCCGCTCGTAGCGGCCCGTTTTTTATGGCTGGCTTTGCTGCGGCTATTCAGCCGGTCCCGGTGCGAGCACTTCGCGGCTGCCGTTGATGCCCATTGCCGACACCAGGCCCGCTGTCTCCATCTGCTCGACGAGGCGCGCCGCGCGGTTGTAGCCGATGCGCAATTGCCGCTGCACCGACGAGATCGACGCGCGCCGCGTGCGCACCACGAAGGCGACGGCTTCGTCGTAGAGCGGATCGGCTTCGGCGTCCGGCGTTTCGCCGAACAGGTCCTGCGCCGCGCCGCCTTCGGTGGCCGGGCCGTCGAGAATGCCTTCCTCGTATTGCGGCTCGCCGAACTGCTTCAGATACTCGACGATCCGATGCACTTCCTCGTCGGCGACGAACGCGCCGTGCACACGCTGCGGGTAACCCGTGCCCGGCGGCAGGAACAGCATGTCGCCCTGGCCGAGCAGCGATTCCGCGCCCATCTGATCGAGAATCGTGCGCGAGTCGATCTTCGACGACACCTGGAACGCAACCCGCGTCGGAATGTTTGCCTTGATGAGGCCGGTGATCACGTCCACTGACGGCCGCTGCGTCGCGAGAATCAGGTGGATGCCGGCGGCGCGGGCCTTTTGCGCGAGCCGCGCGATCAGCTCCTCGATCTTCTTGCCCGCAACCATCATCAGGTCGGCCAGCTCGTCGATCACCACCACGATGAGCGGCAGGGGCGCGAGCGGCTCGGGCGCTTCGGGCGTGAGCGAGAACGGATTGCCGAGCTTCTTGCCCGTGGCTTCGGTGTCGCGGATTTTCTGGTTGAAACCGGCCAGATTGCGCACGCCGACCGCCGACATCAGGCGGTAGCGTTTTTCCATTTCGCCGACACACCAGTTCAACGCGTTGGCCGCCAGCTTCATATCGGTGACGACCGGCGCGAGCAGGTGCGGAATGCCTTCGTAGACCGACAGCTCCAGCATCTTCGGATCGATCATGATCAGGCGCACTTCGTCGGGCGTCGCCTTGAAGAGCAGCGAGCAGATCATCGCGTTGATCGCGACCGACTTGCCCGAACCGGTCGTGCCCGCGACCAGCATGTGCGGCGCCTTCGCCAGATCGGCGACTACCGGATGGCCGGTGATGTCCTTGCCCATCGCCAGCGTCAGCTGCGAATGCGAGTTCTGGTAGACGTTCGCTTCGAGAATTTCGGACAACCGGATCGTCTGGCGCTTCGCGTTCGGCAACTCGAGGCCCATGCAGGTCTTGCCCGGAATCGTCTCGACTACGCGGATCGACGTGAGGCCGAGGCCGCGCGACAGGTCCTTCATCAAGCCGACGATCTGGCTGCCGCGCACGCCGAGCGCCGGCTCGATTTCGAAGCGGGTAATGACCGGGCCGGCCGAGTGGCCGACCACCGTCACGGGCACTTTGAATTCCTGCAGGCGCTGCTCGATCAGGAGCCCGGTCTCGATGAGCTTTTCTTCGGAGACCGGTTCGACATCGGTGTCGGCACACGCGAGCAAATCGAGCGTGGGCAATTCGACCATCGACGCGGCGGGCGCGCGGAACTCGAAACCGTTGGTCGGGCTGTGGCCGCGCAGCGGCGCACGCGGGACTGCGGATTCGGCGGACTCGGCGGGCTCGGCAGATTCGGCGGATTCGGCGGATTCGGCGGATTCGGCGGGCTCGGCTGTCGGTTCGGCCGCCGGTTCGGCGATGAACGGCGCTGACGATGGCGCGGTTGACGCGATTGGCGCGGTCGTCGAATCGCCGGTCCGCTCCTCGGCGAAATCGTCAGTTGCTGCCGGTTCGGCTTGCGCCGCGAAGCCAGGGAAGCGGACGACGTTCGACGCGCGCGGTGCGCTTTGCGGCGATGCGGCAGCAGCCGCGTCCGATGTTTCCGGCATATCCGACAGGGCGGGGGAGTCCATCGGGTCGGCTTCGATTTGCGCTGCCGCTTCGCTCGCGTTCACGACGTGCAGCGATGGCATGGTGTGATGCGTGGCTGCGGTATCGCTCGACGCGGTGGCGCTGCTCACGCGTTGCGCACCCGCGGACCAAGCCGCGCCCAGCGGCGCGACGGCATCGATCCTGGTTTCCCAGGGCACCAGGGTTTTATCGATGACGACATCGGCGATCGGCGCCGCCGCGATGGCAGGTGCTTGCGTCTGGATCGGCTCGTTCCGCTCGATATGCGCTGCCGGGGTGCTTGCGCTGCCCGGAGCTCCGATCTGCGGCGAAGCGGCAGACGTAGGCTGTCCTGCGTGTGCTGCGTTTGCAGCATCCTCGGCTGCGGCGGTAGCAACATTCGACGTTGTCACTGGCGAAGGCGCAGCCGACTGATGTAACGTTCGCGCGGGTTCAGCATGCGCGTTTGCGTTGCTTTCGGTTTGCACCGCGCTCGGCGCCGAGTTGTTTTCTACGGGGGGCGGTGCTTCTGTCTGCGCGTCGGACGCATAGGGTTCAGCCGCAAAGGCCTGAGCCGGCGCGACGGCGGTGACCGGTGCCGCAGTGAAGGCTTCGACAGGAGCAAACGCGGGAGCCGGCGAAACCGTCGTCACCGTCGCCGTTTCCACACCGGTGCTGCGCGCGAGACTTACACCGGCGAGATCGGTCCAGCGCGCGGCGTTTTCCTCGATGCTGCGAAGGGTTTCCTGCACGCTGGCGGGCGGCGTGACCGGCTGCGTCGTCGCCATCGGCCGCGTGTAACTGGGCGCCGGCGAGCTGAGCGGAGCCGGACGGCGCACAACCGGTGTCGCGGCGAGGTTCGCCCGCGGGGTGGCCGCGAACGTTTGCCCGGCGGACGTGGGCCGGCTGCCTGAAGACACGGCGCTTGCAGCGCCTGGCAGCGCGGACGGACGGTTCACCCCGGAAGTGGAACTTGCAGCCGCATTCGCTGCGGTCCCTGAAACTGTTCGCGCGGCATTCATCGCTTGCGACGCGTGTTCCGCAACGGCCGGCGCGACTGCTGCGCCGGCCAGGCCTGCCGCACCTGCGCCCATGCCGATGGAACCCGCCGGCCGTTGCTCCCCGGCCGGGCGCCGGCCCATCTGCGAGCCGCCATCGCGAGCTGGGGCCGCGCGCGATCCCGCTCCCGATGCCGTCGAGGATGCCGGGCCGCGGGGCGCCGCTGCCGGATCGCGCAACCATCCGGCCGGCGCAACCGGCTCGGCGGGCATCCACGCCGCGGTCCTGTCCTGGTTCAGCGCTTGTCTCGTTACCGGCGCCTGGTGCGGCGGCGTTCCGGACGACGTCCGCGCTGCCGGCTCGGCTTGCTGTGTCTGGCTGCGCGGCTTCACACCGCCGGCGCGCCAGGTCGCCCCGGCGCCGTGCGCCGTTGCGTCCTTGCCTGCCGAAGCCACACCCGTCACGCCCGTCACACCCGCTGCCCCCGTCGCAGCCGTGCCGCGCCCGCTCGCCGGCGGCCGCCAGACGGTCGGGCGTGCATAACGTCCGGTGCGTCCGTTATTTTTGGGCGCCATCGTATTGGCGGACGGCGAAACGTGCGACGGCAAACCGTCATCGACGCTGCGATGGCGGCGCGCTTCCTCGTCGCGTTTGGCGAGGCCGCGCGACAGGCCGAGGCCGAACGCGCCGTCGGCCCATACCGCGACGTCGCGCCAGCGGAAGTCGAGCAGCCAGGGCAAGCTGATCGCCAGCAGCGCGAGCGCCGCGAGCGGCGTGCCGATATGGCCGAGCAGATGACCGAAGCCAGCCGCCAGCGCACGTCCGGCACCATTGACGCCCACCGCGCCGATCAGCGACGCCTCCAGCGTGCAGCTCGCCACCATCACGCAGACAAAGCCGAGCCAAAGGCGGATCGTGCCGGGGCCGCGCAAACCCGCGCCGCCCGGCAGCGCCGACTTCACGAGGCGCCACAAAAGAGGAATGAACCAGATGGCCGACCCGCCGAACCAGCCGAAAACTACCGTGTGCATGCTAGACATCAACGAATGACGGACGCGTAAAAACGCAATCCGTCGAGTTTAAACCGGCGAAGCCCGATGCTTCGAAGGCAGACGCAAGTTTGCTTGCGTCCAGTGGGAAAGCAGGCCGGCGCGCGGCCTGCCGTCGATGAAAAACAACGGCTGCCGCGACAACCGGTGCGCGTCACGCGGACAGCAGCGGCGGCAAGCAGGCCGCCGTACCGTCCGGACCGCATGGCCCAGACCGCATGGTCCAGACCGCATGGCCCAGACCGAATGGTCCAGTCATTTTGCGCTGCGGTCGAACGTCAGCGTGTCGCCGTTATCGAGCACCAGCTGCATCTGCTGCGGCTCGCGCATTTGCACGCCGGTACGGTCGATGTGCGCGAGCGCGTTGAGATACGCGCCTTCGATCTGTCCGCCCGGCGTCATGCACGCCATGCGCGTGCCGCCCAGCGTGCCGAAGCTCAGCTTGCCGTCTTTCAGCGTGTACGAGCCCATGTAGCGGTTGCAGCCGGAAAAGCCGCTGGCGTGGCGCTGGCCTTTGTCAGTGGACAGCACGAGCGTGATCGGTGCGCCCTGAGCCGCAGGCGGAACCGCGCGCGCCGTGCCGTCGGCCTGCTTCCAGCCCGAGAGCACCCAGCCGGTGTCGTCGAGCAGTTGCGTCGCGGCCGGGTTGAACGGGTCGGGCGGCGCGGCTTCCGAGTCGGGATGTTTCGGCATCGCGCAGGCGCTGCACAGCGCAGCCACGCTCAACGCGGCGACGGCGGTGCGCGCATGAGCACGCAGGCAAGTACGCAGCCAGATACGCAGATAAGCACGCAGATAAGCACGCAGCGGCGGACCGGCCGGCGTGACAGCACGGCGGCTGGTCGCTGCATGGGCCGCGCGCGGCGCAGGCGGCGCGACTTGCGACGTGGCCCGGGACGCTGCGGACAACGTGGACGACGGCGTTGCAGGCTGCGCTGCCGTCGACGGCGCACAACACGTTGCGATGAAGCGCGCAACACGTCGCGCGGAGGAGCTTTGGAGCATGGCGTCGTTCCTCTTCAAACTGGCGAAGGCGTAAGGGTAACGCACTAAGCTCGCCGCACGCGAGCGCAACGGCGTGCCGAGGGCGCCGCAGCGCTGTCGCGCGCCTTGCGCGCAGACTGCGCTGCGGCCGGCGAGCGAGGCGCGGCGAGGGATGATGTCGGGGTGTTTATCGGGGTGTGCATCGGGGTGCGCATGTTAACATCGTGTTCCACTCAATCCCACCCTCATCCGACTTTTATCTGGAGACCCCATGCAGATCGGCCAACGGATCGGCACACCGCTTTCTGAATCCGCCACGCGCGTTATGCTGCTCGGCGCCGGCGAGCTCGGCAAGGAAGTGATCATCGCGCTGCAACGGCTGGGCGTCGAAGTGATCGCAGTCGACCGTTACCCGAACGCGCCGGGCCACCAGGTCGCGCACCGCTCGCACGTGATCGACATGACCGACCGCGCCGCGTTGCGCGCGCTGGTCGAACAGGAACGCCCGCATCTGATCGTCCCCGAGATCGAAGCGATCGCCACCGACGCGCTCGCCGCGATCGAAACCGACGGTCTCGCCGAAGTGATCCCGACCGCGCGCGCCACGCAACTGACGATGAACCGCGAAGGCATCCGGCGTCTCGCCGCCGAAGACCTCGGCCTGCCGACCTCGCCGTACGCGTTCGCCGATTCGCTCGACGAACTGCGCGCGGGCATCGCCAAGGTCGGCTACCCGTGTGTGGTGAAGCCGGTGATGTCGTCGTCGGGCAAGGGGCAGTCGGTGCTGAAGAGCGACGCCGACGTCGAACCCGCCTGGCAATACGCGATGGCCGGCGGCCGTGTGAATCATGGCCGCGTGATCGTCGAAGGTTTTATCGACTTCGAATACGAAATTACCCAGCTGACCGTGCGCGCGATCGATCCGGCGAGCGGCGAAGTCGACACCTATTTCTGCGATCCGATCGGCCACGTGCAAGTGGCGGGCGACTACGTCGAGTCGTGGCAGCCGCAGCCGATGAGCCCGCTCGCGCTCGAACGCTCGCGCGAAGTGGCGCACAAAGTGACTGCGGCATTGGGCGGCAGGGGCCTGTTCGGCGTGGAACTTTTTGTACGCGGCGATGACGTATGGTTCTCGGAAGTCAGCCCGCGTCCGCACGATACGGGTCTCGTCACGCTGTGCTCGCAGCGCTTTTCGGAGTTCGAGTTGCATGCGCGCGCGATCCTCGGTTTGCCGGTGGATATTTCGCTGCGCGCGCCGGGGGCGTCGGCGGTGATTTACGGCGGTCTGGACGAAGCAGGCATTGCTTTCGAAGGTGTCGCGGCGGCGTTGGCGGTGCCGAATGCGGATCTGCGCCTCTTCGGCAAGCCGGAGAGTTTCGTCAAGCGTCGCATGGGCGTGGCGCTCGCCACCGGCGAGAACATCGACGAAGCGCGCTCGCGGGCGAAGCAGGCTGCGGCGGCGGTGCATCCGGTTTCCGCGAAGTAACGCGTGCCGAAGCGCGCCGGACCGTATCGACATGCAATGAAGTAGCCCGCGCGCTTTGCAAACCCGCAGCGCGCGAATCCTGAATTGTTGAAGTAGAGGTAGGTATGGTCCTGGAATCCCGCAAGAATACGCGGCGTGGGACGTTTGGCCGGCTTGGCGCACTCGGCGTACTGCTCGCGCTGTGTGCCGGGATGACCGGGTGCGGCCTCGCTGCCGCGCCGTGCCGGGTCGCCTCGGCGGGTTTGAAGATCGTGCCGCTGGTCGGTCACGTCGCCGCTGCGCCGACCGATGCGTGCGCCGACGTGATCGATCCATAAGGCGAGTCCCATCGGCGATTCATCAGCGATTCAGCAGCGGGCCGTGGGCGGCCCGGAAGCGCTCCGCCAGCGTGCCGCCCATGCATGATGCGCAACAACAATCGAGGCGTCCGATGAAGAAATGGCTTGTTGCAGTAACCGCGGCGGTGAGTTTCGCGGCGCTGTACGGCAACGCATGGGCCGCGCCATTGCGGCTCGCCGAGATTCAGACCCAAAACCGGCAAACGCAGAAATACACCTGCGCGACCGGCAAGATCCTGCAAGTGACGTACTGGAACGCGGCGAACGGCCAGAGCTTCGCACTCGTGCCGGTGAAGGGCCAGCAACTGCTCTTCGTCAACACCATGTCGGCCTCCGGCGCGAAGTATCAGGCCGGCAGCTACACGTGGTGGACCAAAGGCCCGCGCGCCGACCTGTACGACGCAGTGGACGGCGAAAACGCGCCGCCTGTGCTGTCCGACTGCATCACTCTCAATCGCTGAGCATGACGTGGCGGCTTCTTTACCGTGCCGCCGCTTGCCTCTCGTCTGACCTTCTGCATCGCGGTATCGCCCGCCTGCGCACATCTTTTCCGTTCGAGTAGTAAGCTGTCCGGCATGGCATTCGCTATATCCGACCGTGCCCCGCTGTGCTCCGCTGTGCCCTGCAGACCATGCCGCACTTTGCCGGCGCGGCGGCCGTCTTCGATCGTCCGTTCCCGGACCTCAACGCGCGGGCTGATGGCCCGCGTCGTTTCGTCAAGCGAGACCCTCCATGAAAGCATCGGACCTGTTCGTCAAATCGCTGGAAGCCGAAGGTGTCGAGTATGTGTTCGGTATCCCCGGTGAAGAAAATCTCGATCTGCTCGAATCGCTGCGCCGCTCGAAAATCCGTCTGATCCTCACGCGTCACGAGCAGGCGGCCGGTTTCATGGCCGCCACTTATGGGCGCCTCACCGGACGCACCGGTGTGTGTCTCGCCACCCTCGGGCCCGGCGCGACCAATTTCGTGACCGCCGCCGCGTACGCGCAACTGGGCGGCATGCCGATGCTGATGGTGACCGGGCAAAAGCCGATCAAGTCGAGCAAGCAGGGGCATTTCCAGATCGTCGACGTGGTGCGGATGATGGAGCCGCTCACCAAATACACGCGGCAGATCGTGTCGATCGCCAACATTCCGGCGGCGGTGCGCGAGGCGGTCCGCCAGGCCGAGGAAGAGCGGCCCGGCGCCACGCATCTGGAGTTGCCCGAAGACGTCGCGCACGAAGAGGGCGACGGCAAGCCGATTCCGAAGAGCTACAGCCGCCGTCCGGTCGCCGAGGAAAAAGCGGTCGCGCGCGCGGTCGAGGCGATCACCAACGCGAAGCACCCGTTGCTGATGATCGGCGCGGGCGGCAATCGCAAGACCACCACGCGGATGCTGCGCGAATTCGTCGACCAGATTGGCATTCCGTTCTTCACGACGCAGATGGGCAAGGGCGTGATCGACGAATCGCATCCGATGTGGCTCGGCAACGCCACGCTCTCGGACGGCGACTTCGTGCATCGCGCGATCGACCACGCGGACTGCATCATCAACGTCGGCCACGACGTGATCGAGAAGCCGCCGTTCTTCATGCGCAGCGGCGAAGCGGGTGAGAAGACCGTGATTCATGTGAACTTCCTGGGTGCGGAAGTCGATACGGTGTATTTCCCGCAAATCGAAGTGGTCGGCGATATCGCCAACGCGGTGTGGCAGCTGAAGGAAAGTCTCAAGGAGCGTAAGGAGCATTGGGATTTCACGCGCTTCAAGGAGATCAAGCAGCACTTCGAAGAACACCTGGTGAAGGGCCAGCACGACGACCGCTTTCCGATGTATCCGGTGCGGATCGTCAACGACGTCTACGAGACCACGCCGGTGGACGGCATCGTGTGTCTGGACAATGGCATGTACAAGATCTGGTTCGCGCGCTACTACCGCGCGCACGAACCGAATTCGCTGCTGCTCGACAATGCGCTGGCTTCGATGGGCGCCGGTTTGCCTTCGGCGATCGCGACCAGGATCGTGCATCCGGATCGCAAGGTGATGGCCGTCTGCGGCGACGGCGGCTTCATGATGAATTCGCAGGAGCTCGAGACGGCGGTGCGCCTCAAGCTCGATCTGGTGATCCTGATTCTGCGCGACGACGCGTTCGGCATGATCCGCTGGAAGCAGGAGAACATGAATTTCCCCGACTACGGCATGACGCTGCGCAACCCCGATTTCGTCGCGTATGCGCAGAGTTATGGGGCGATCGGGCATCGGGTCGAGTCGGCGGCGGACTTCGCGCCGTTGCTGCGCGAATGTTTCGCGACACCCGGTGTGCACGTCATCGACGTGCCGATCGATTACTCGGACAACGAGCGCGTGCTCAATCGCGAGATCAAGCGGCTGAGCGCGCAACTGTAAGTGGCACGCACGCGGCAGACGGGCAGCGCGGGTCAGCGCTGTAAGCGTAGCAGGCGTAGTACGCGGACCCGAGGTGGCAGGGCATGGCCCTTGCTGGCTGCATCGCTGCTGACCATGCATCGGATCAAGGAGAACGCGTCATGTTGCAGAAGACTTACCCGTACTACCTCGCCAACGAAGCGGTGGCCGCCAACACCGATCTCGAAGTCACCGACAAATTCAGCGGCGAAGTGGCGACTCGCGTCGCGATGGCCGACGCGGCCGCCATCGACAAGGCGATCGGTTATGCCGTCGACGCGTTGCCCGGCTTGCGCGCGTTTCCACCCTTCAAGCGCCAGGCCGTGCTGGAACACTGTGTGAAGCGCTTTCGCGAGCGTTACGACGAACTGGCGCTCGCGCTCTGTATCGAAGCCGGCAAGCCGATCAACGACTCGAAAGGCGAAGTCACGCGGCTAATCGATACGTTCAAGGTGGCGGCCGAAGAGTCGGTGCGCATTGACGGCGAGATCGTCAATCTGGAGATTTCACCGCGCGCGAAGGGCTATCACGGCTATGTGAAGCGCGTGCCGATCGGTCCGTGCTCGTTCATATCGCCGTTCAATTTCCCGTTGAATCTGACCGCGCATAAGGTTGCGCCGGCGATCGCCGCGGGCGTGCCGTTCGTGCTGAAACCCGCGAGCCGCACGCCGGTCGGCGCGCTGATCATGGGCGAGATTCTGGCGGAAACGGACTTGCCGAAAGGCGCATTCTCGATCCTTCCCGCGCATCGGGATGGCGCGGATCTGTTCACAACCGACGAGCGTTTCAAGCTGCTGTCGTTCACCGGTTCGCCGGCGGTCGGCTGGGAGCTGAAGAAGAAGGCCGGCAAGAAGAAGGTGATTCTGGAGCTGGGCGGCAACGCGGCGGCGATCGTCGACGGCGATCAGGGCGGCAAGCTTGATTACGTGGTCGACCGGCTTGCGTTCGGCGCGTTCTACCAGTCGGGGCAGAGTTGCATCGGCGTGCAGCGGATACTGGTGCATGCAAAGGTTTACGACGCGCTGCGCGAAAAACTGATCGCGAAGACGAAGTCGCTGGTGATGGGCGATCCGAAAGACGAAAAGACCTTTGTCGGGCCGATGATCTCCGAGTCGGAATCCAGGCGCCTTGCCGGCTGGATGGAAAGCGCGGTGCAGGCGGGCGCGAAAATCGTCGCGGGCGGCAAGGTCGAGGGCGCGATGTTCGAGGCGACGCTGCTCGAGGGCGTGAAGCGCGACACCGATCTGTATCGCAAGGAAGCCTTTGGGCCAGTGGCGATGCTGGAGCGTTTCGACGATTTCGACGCGGCGCTGGCTACTGTCAACGACAGCGACTTCGGCCTGCAAGCCGGCGTGTTCACCGACTCGCTCGCGCATGCGCATCGCGCGTGGGACGTGCTCGAAGTGGGCGGCGTGGTGATCAACGACGTGCCGTCGTTCCGGGTCGACAACATGCCGTATGGCGGCGTGAAGGATTCGGGGCTGGGGCGCGAGGGCGTGCGCTACGCGATCGAGGATATGACCGAGATACGGTTGATGGTGATGCGCGAGACGTGGTGACGGGTGAGGCGGTGCGCGGCGGCGATGTCTTTAGCGCGCGGGGCCTGCGGACGCGGTTTGTGCGCCGGAATCCACCCCCGAGCCGGTTGCTGGCGTCGGGCGGCAGGGCGGGCGCGGCATAGCTGCTGTCACGCAGCTGTCGTCTGCACGAACTACGCTGCCAGCGAGGCGCCCCCGTGCCGGGTTGCGATCCGCCAAAGCCTGCCCGGACGGCCGGTTGATCGGGGCGCCCCGGCGGCTTTCGCCGGCGTAGGCAGAAAGCCGGCACATGCGCCATGAGTGTTTTTGCTGAAGTGCTACAATACCGGCCTTTCCGGCGGGTGTTTCCGCCGGCCGGAGCCGGCCGCATTTTTTCCCGCAATACCGACGGGTCCCGTGCGGAACGCCGTGGCTCCGCCTTCATCCTGATGCCCTCTGCGGTTCCGACCGCTGCCGCGCGCACGCGCCAAGCGCATTTTTAGCGAAAGCCACCATGTCCGACACAGCCGTCACGCCCAGCACTGAGACTTTTGATCAATTCGGTCTCGCGCCCGACATCCTGAAAGCCGTCAAAGAATCGGGCTACACCACGCCTACGCCGATCCAGGCGCAGGCGATTCCCGTCGTGCTGGCCGGGCGTGACGTCATGGGCGCCGCGCAAACCGGCACCGGCAAGACGGCCAGCTTCTCGCTGCCGATCATCCAGCGCTTGCTGCCGCAGGCCAGCACGAGCGCGTCGCCCGCCCGCCATCCGGTGCGCGCGCTGATCCTCACGCCGACCCGCGAACTGGCTGACCAGGTCGCCGCGAACGTGCAGGCGTATGCCAGGCACACGGCGCTGCGCAGCGCCGTGGTGTTCGGCGGCGTCGATATGAATCCGCAATCCGAGCAACTTCGCCGCGGCGTCGAAATCCTGATCGCCACGCCAGGCCGTTTGCTCGATCACGTGCAACAGAAAACCGCCAACCTCGGCCAGGTGCAGATCCTCGTGCTCGACGAAGCTGACCGGATGCTCGACATGGGCTTCCTGCCCGATCTGCAGCGCATCCTGAACCTGCTGCCGAAGGAGCGTCAGACGCTGCTGTTTTCGGCCACGTTCTCGGGCGAAATCAAGAAGCTCGCGGCCACTTATCTGCGCAATCCGCAGACGATCGAAGTCGCGCGCAGCAATTCGACTGCGACCAATGTGACGCAGATCGTTTATGAAGTCGCCGAAGGCGACAAGACCGGCGCGGTGGTGCAACTGATTCGTGAACGCGGCCTCAAGCAGGTGATCGTGTTCTGTAACAGCAAGATTGGCGCAAGCCGTCTGGCGCGTAGTCTGGAGCGCGATGGCGTGGTCGCTACTGCGATTCACGGCGACCGCACGCAGAATGAGCGCATGCAGGCTTTGGACGCTTTCAAGCGTGGCGAGATCGAGGCGCTGGTCGCTACTGACGTGGCGGCGCGTGGGTTGGATATTGTCGAGCTGCCTGCTGTTATCAATTTCGATCTGCCGTTCAATGCGGAAGATTATGTGCACCGGATCGGGCGCACCGGGCGTGCTGGCGCTTCCGGCGATGCTTTGTCGTTGTGCAGCCCGAATGAGCGTAAGCAGCTCGCCGATATCGAGAAGCTGATCAAGCGGCCGCTGGATGTGCAACGCTTGACTGTCGATACGCCGGTGCGGCATCACCATGAAGAGCGGGCGCCGCGGCGTGAGCGCGAAGGGCGCGATGAGCGGCCGGGGCGCCGCCGTTCCGGGGCCGCTTCTTCGGCTTCGTTCGATCGGCCGCATCATCATCGCGCTCAGCCTGTGGATGATTTCTTCCTCAAGCCGTATGAGCCGTCGCCTTCTTCCGTTCGGAAAGTCGAAGAGGCTGCCGCGTCTGCGGCTCCGCAGAAGTCGTCGTCCAAGCAGCCGTTGGCTGCACTGTTGGGTGGGTTTGGGATGCCGAGAAAGTCTTCTTCCTGATTTTTTATCTGCTTTTTGGCCTAAGCGGGATCCTCGCGCCGGCACGGTAGTGGCACATCTGGAATCCGTGTTCTATTTTCCCGTTTTGCGCACACCCATTCGCTGTGCCCATGCCGACGTTGCGGCAGCATAAAAGCCTTCTAGCGTCGCGTGCCCGGCGCTCCCTGACCCTAGTCCCAGATGCCGTGCGGCTGCGCTGAGCGCTTCAAGCGGTTTTTCAGCATCTAGCGCGGTTGCGCCGTTTTGCTTGCTGAGCTTTTCACCCTGGTCGTTCGTGACGACCGGCACATGCAGGTACTCGGGCGTCGGCACGCCGAGGCAGCGCTGCAAGTAAATCTGCCGCGCCGTCGAATCCATCAGGTCCGCGCCTCGTACGATGTGCGTCATGCCCGCGTCGGCGTCGTCCACCACCACCGCCAGTTGATACGCCCACTGGCCGTCCGCTCGCTTCAACACGAAATCACCGACCTCGGTGGCCAGATTCTGTGTCTGCGTGCCCTGCCAACGGTCTTCGAATGCAATCACCGCAGCGTCGCCGTCCGGCACGCGCAAACGCCATGCGCGCGCAGGTTTGCCATGCAGGCCGTTGCGGCACGTGCCGGGGTACGCGAGTGTGGTGTTGCGCGCGTGCGCATGCAATAACGAATCGGCAATCTCCTTGCGCGTGCAGCCGCATGGGTAGATCAAGCCGGTAGCCTTCAGCTGCTCCAATGTTTCCTGATACCGTGCGATGCGCCGGCTTTGCCAGACCGGCGGCTCGTCGGAGTGCATGCCGAAACGCTCGAGCGTGGCGAGTATGTCTTCGGCGGCGCCTGGAACAGTGCGCGGAGCGTCGATGTCTTCGATGCGCACGAGCCATGCGCCGCCATGCGCACGCGCGTCCAGCCAGCTTGCGAGCGCGCTTGCCAGCGAGCCGAAATGCAACGGCCCCGTGGGAGATGGCGCAAAGCGTCCGCGATAAGCCATGGGTTTGACGGGTGGATTATTGCGCGCAAGGGCGTGCGTTGATCACGCGGCGCGCGCAGCCTTACTGTCCGGATGGCATTCCGGACATGTCTTGCCCGCCACATACAACGGCGATTGCTGCGCTTCCGGTGTCACCACCGCGCGGCAGCCGAAGCATTGCACGGTCGCGGTCGGTTCCAGTTGCGGATTGAGCGCGGTGCGATAGTCGAACACGAAGCAGTCGCCGTGGTAATGCGCGCCGCCCACTTCCTCGAAATACTTCAGGATGCCGCCTTCGAGCTGATACACGTTCCCGATGCCGACTTCCTTCATATGGATCGCGGCCTTCTCGCAACGAATCCCGCCAGTGCAGAAGGACACGACCGTCTTGCCCTCGAGGTCGGCACGGTTTTGCTCGATGACCTCGGGAAACTCGCTGAATTTCGTAATGCGGTAGTCGAGCGCGTCGTCGAAGGTGCCGACGTCCACTTCGAACGCGTTGCGCGTGTCGAGCATCACGACCGGCCGGCCTTCGTCGTCGTGGCCGCGGTCGAGCCAGGTTTTCAGCGTGGGTGCGTCGACGAACGGCGCGCGGCCGAGCTCCGGCCGGATCGCCGGCTTTTTCATCGTGATGATCTCGCGCTTGAGCTTGACCAGCATGCGGCGAAACGGCTGCTTTTCCGACAGGCTTTCCTTGAATTGCAGATTCGCGAACTTGCCCTCGAACAGCGGATCGTGGCGGATGTAGTCGATAAACGCGTCCGCGGCGCCGCGCATGCCGGCGACGAACAGATTAATGCCTTCCGGCGCCAGCAGCACGGTGCCGCGCAAGCCGAGCGCGTTGCAGCGCTCGGTGACGAAAGGCCGCCATGCGGCTGTGTTTTCGATAGTCGCGAAGTGATACGCGGCGAGATTGACGATGCTCATGTTTGTCCAGCGGTAAAAAGCGGCCAGCGGCGTGAGAACGGCGCGTATTGAGCCGCCGTGTGGCACGGCCACGTCGAAAGGGCGAAACCCGTATTATCCCTCAAGCCGGCGCTTCGACCGACTCGGCCGAACGGCCAGGCTGTTGCGGCAGCGCAAATCGCGCACGATTTTGGGCCGAGTTGGCGCCCGACGTACGCCTTCGAGCGATCGAGGCGCACAGATTGCGCGCGTCGTTCAAACCCGTTGTTCAAACCGTTCCCCGCCGCCGGGCGCCGGCGCGCGGTGCTCACGCATTTAGCCCCTGGGCCGAACGGCTAACGCGCGGGTTTGGCCTGAAAACTCCAGTAGGGTGGAGTTACAATGTCGCCCATGTCAGATCCTCGCTTCGTTCATCTCCGCGTTCACTCCGAATTCTCGATTGCCGATGGCATCGTGCGCCTCGACGACATCGTCAAGGCCGCCGCCAAAGACGGTCAGGGCGCGCTCGCCCTCACCGATCTCGGCAACGCGTTCGGCCTCGTCCGTTTCTACAAGGAAGCCCGTGGCAAAGGGGTCAAACCCATTGCCGGCTGTGACGTCTGGATCACCAATCCGGACGACCGCGAAAAGCCCTCGCGCCTGCTGCTGCTGGTCAAAGACCGCCGTGGCTATCTGAATCTGTGCGAGCTGCTCAGCAAGGCTTCGCTCACGAACCAGTATCGCGGCCGCGCGGAAGTCGAAGCTGGCTGGCTCGAAACCGGTCTGGGTGAAGGCCTGCTCGCGTTGTCCGGCGCACAGCAGGGCGACGTCGGTCTGGCGTTGGCCGCCGGTAACGAAGAAGCGGCAAAGCGCAACGCGCTGCACTGGGCGAAGGTGTTTCCGAACGGCTTCTATATCGAGTTGCAACGCTGCGGCCAGCCGGGCGGCGAGCAGTACGTGCAGCAGGCGGTGGCGCTCGCGGCGTCGCTGAAACTGCCGGTGGCCGCCACGCACCCGATGCAGTTCATGACGCCGGACGATTTCACCGCGCACGAAGCGCGCGTGTGTATTTCCGAAGGCGACATTCTGGCGAATCCGCGCCGCTCGAAACGCTTTACAGCCGAGCAGCATTTCCGCACGCAGGAAGAGATGACCGCGCTGTTCGCGGACATTCCGTCGGCGCTCGCCAATACCGTCGAAATCGCCAGGCGCTGCAACCTGACGCTCGAACTCGGCAAGCCGAAGCTGCCGCTGTTCCCGACGCCCGACGGCATGTCGCTAGACGACTACCTCGTGCATCTGTCGAAGGAAGGCCTGGAGAAGCGGCTCGAGCAGCTGTACCCGGATCAGGCGGAACGCGACGCGCAGCGCGAAACGTACTACAAACGCCTCGAATTCGAGTGCGGCACGATCGTCAAGATGGGCTTTCCGGGCTACTTCCTGATCGTTGCGGACTTCATCAACTGGGCGAAGAACAATGGTGTGCCGGTCGGTCCGGGCCGGGGTTCGGGCGCGGGTTCGCTGGTCGCGTATGCGCTCGGCGTGACCGACCTCGATCCGCTGCGCTACAACCTGCTGTTCGAACGGTTCCTGAATCCGGAGCGGGTCTCGATGCCCGACTTCGACATCGACTTCTGCCAGCACGGCCGCGATCGCGTGATTCAGTACGTGAAGGACAAGTACGGTGCGGACGCCGTGTCGCAGATCGCCACGTTCGGCACGATGGCGGCGAAGGCTGCGGTGCGCGACATCGGCCGCGTGCTCGATCTGGGCTATATGTTCACAGACGGCATCGCCAAGCTGATTCCGTTCAAGCCGGGCAAGCACGTCACTATCGCCGACGCGATGAAGGAAGAGCCGCTCTTGCAGGAGCGCTTCGACAACGAAGACGAAGTGCACCAGTTGCTCGAACTCGCGCAGCGCGTGGAAGGCTTGACGCGTAACGTCGGCATGCACGCGGGCGGTGTGCTGATCGCGCCAGGCAAGCTGACCGATTTCTGCCCGCTTTACACCCAGGGCGACGAGAGCGGCGTCGTGAGCCAGTACGACAAGGACGACGTCGAAGCCGTCGGCCTGGTGAAGTTCGACTTTCTGGGCCTGACCACGCTAACGATTCTCGACTGGGCCGAGCGCTATATCCGCCGCCTCGATCCGTCGAAGAAAGACTGGTCGCTCGCGCAAGTGCCGCTCGACGATCCGGCGTCGTTCTCGATCCTGAAGAAAGCGAATACGGTCGCCGTGTTCCAGCTGGAAAGCCGCGGCATGCAGGGCATGCTGAAAGACGCCCAGCCTGACCGCTTCGAGGACATCATCGCGCTGGTGGCGTTGTATCGTCCGGGTCCGATGGACCTGATTCCGAGCTTCTGCGCGCGTAAGCACGGCCGCGAAATGGTCGAGTATCCCGATCCGCGCGTCGAGCCCATCCTGAAAGAGACCTACGGCATCATGGTCTATCAGGAGCAGGTGATGCAGATGGCGCAGATCATCGGCTGCTACTCGCTCGGCGGCGCAGACTTGCTGCGTCGCGCGATGGGTAAGAAGAAGGCCGAGGAAATGGCCGAGCACCGCGCGTTGTTCCGCGAAGGTGCCGCGAAAAACGGCCTGAGTGCCGAGAAGGCCGACGAAATCTTCGACTTGATGGAGAAGTTCGCGGGCTACGGCTTCAACAAGTCGCACGCGGCTGCCTATGCGCTGCTCGCGTACCACACCGCATGGCTGAAGGCGCACCATCCGGCCGAATTCATGGCAGCCAATATGTCGCTCGCCATGGACGACACGGACAAGGTCAAGATTCTGTTCGAAGACTGCCTCACGAACGGGATGAAGGTGTTGCCGCCAGACGTCAACCAGTCGGCGTACCGTTTCGAACCGGTCGCGGAAGCGGACGGCAAGCGCTCGAAAACGATCCGTTACGGTCTCGGCGCGATCAAGGGCAGCGGCCAGAACGCGATCGAAGAAATCCTGCGCGCGCGCGAAGAAGGTCCGTTCATCGACATCTTCGATTTCTGCAATCGGATCGACCGCCGGATCGTCAATCGCCGGACGGTGGAAGCATTGATCCGCGCCGGCGCCTTCGACACGTTGCATGCGAATCGCGCGCAGCTGATCGCATCGGTGTCGCTGGCGATGGAAGCCGCCGAGCAGGCGAGCGCCAACGCCATGCAGGCGGGTCTATTCGACATGGGCGACGCGCCGTCGCAAGGTCATGAACTGGTCGACGAACCGGAATGGCCGGAAAAGAAGAAGTTGCAGGAAGAGAAGGCCGCGCTCGGCTTCTACCTGTCGGGCCATCTGTTCGATGCGTACAAGGACGAAGTGCGCCGTTTCGTGCGTCAGAAAATCGGCGATCTGAAGGAAGGGCGCGACAAGCTGGTGGCGGGCGTGATCGCGTCGCTGCGCACGCAGATGACCCAGCGCGGCAAGATGCTGATCGCGCTGCTCGACGACGGCACCGGTCAATGCGAAGTGACCGTCTTCAACGAGACCTTTGAAGCGCACAAGCCGCTGTTCAAGGAGGACGAACTGCTGGTCGTGCAGGGCCAGGCGCGTAATGACGCGTTCACGGGCGGCATCCGCTTCACCGTCGACACGGTGATGGACCTCGGCCGCGCGCGTTGCCGTTACGCGGAAGCCGTCAAGGTGCAGATGAACGGCAATGCGGACGCATCGGCGTTGCGGCGTGTGCTCGAAGCGCATAGCGCGGGCAAGGACGAGCCGCAAGCAGCCGCGGCGCCCGCTGCGTCAGCGCGGGGCGGCGGTGGAGGCGGTGGCCGGAACGGCGGCGGCTATGGCGGCGGTGATGGCCGCCAACGCCAGGCTGTCCAGATCCCGAACGGGCTTGCTGTGCAAGTGGTCTATCGCAGTGAGAATGCGCAAGGGGAAATGCGTCTGGGCGACGCATGGCGCGTGAAACCTACCGACGAACTGCTGGCTGCATTGCGCGGCGAGTTCGCGGGAAGTTCGATCGAAATCGTCTATTGATGCCGGGCGGGCGGAGTCGCCCGCGCCTTGTCCCCCAGTCGCGCCAGCTTCAAAAACCGGTAGTACACCGTTTCCGCATTGAACACCGCGATCATGAATCCGGCGCGGCCGTCGAGAAACCCGCGCCGCAAGATGTAAGTCCGCACGAACGCCCACAGGCCGCGACCCACGGCCTTGCCGAAACTGCCGCGCTTGCCTGCTGCGTGACGCTGCTGCGCGCCTGCCGTCGAATACGTGTCGAGCTTGCGTAATACGCCCTCGAAGTCTTCGTACGAGTAGTGCATCAGCTTGCCGGCCAGGCGCTGCGCCGGCGTGTCGAACACCAGGCGCTCGTGCACGAGGTCGTCGGAAAAACGCGCCGCGCCGAGCTTGAACAGACGCGGAATCCAGTCCGGATACCAGCCGCTGTGACGAATCCAGTGGCCGCAGAAGCTCGACAGGCGATCCACCGCGTAGACCTCGGCGGTGGGCGCGGCAAGTGCCGCGCGGATTGCCGCGGCAAGTTCCGGCGAGACGATTTCGTCGGCGTCGATCGAGAGTACCCAGGTGGTGGTCAACTGATCGAGCGCGCGGTTTTTTTGCGGACCGAAGCCGGGCCAGTCGGTTTGTTCGAGGACGCGGGCGCCGTGCGCGCGGGCGATCTCGGCCGTGCCATCGGTGCTGCCGCCGTCGATCACGACAATCTGATCGGCGAAGGCCACGGCTTGCAGGCATTCGGCCAGCCGAGCCGCCGCGTTTTTGGTGATGATGGCGACGCCGAGGGTGGTTTCTTGCATACCTGAATTGCGTGGTGGGTGCAGGGTGATGGAATAGGTCGCGCAAGTATACACAGCACGGTGTACGGCGCGGCGCGTGCGGCCGGACACGTCCGCACGCCGACAGCGGCCCTGTACCATCCGGCCGGTTCATCACCGCCGGCCGCGCGATCCCTAACCGTTTACAATGCCGTATTTGATTTTTCGCGTGGCGGACATTCCGTCCGGCGCGCGGATGCCGTTCCGCATTCCCAGAGGACTCCTTGAGCGCGAAGCCAACGTTAAGCAAACCCATCGGTTCAGGTGAGGCGTCGTCGCCCGTCGTCGTCATGCGGCGCTTGTGGCCGTATATCAAGCCGCTGCTGTGGGTGATGATCGGCGCGATCGTCGCGATGGCCGTGAGCGCCGGCACCGACGCGGCGATTCCCGCGCTGCTCAAGCCGCTTCTGGACAAAGGCTTCGGCGCGCATGCCAGCGACAGCGCCAAATGGTTTGTGCCGGCCGCCGTGATCGGCCTTGCGCTGATTCGCGGGGTGTCGCAATACGCGTCCGGCTATCTGCTTGCCTACGTGTCGAACAAGATCCTGCTCGAACTGCGGCTGAAGATGTTCGACCGGATGATCCACTCGAGCGTGGCGTTTTTCCAGCGCGAAACCGCGAGCACGGTGATCAATGCGATCGTCTTCGAAGTGAACCAGATTCTCAACGTGCTGCTGAGCGTGCTGGTCACGCTGGTGCGCGATTCGCTGACCGTGTTGTTCCTGCTCGGCTATCTGTTCTACCTGAACTGGCGTCTGACGCTGATCGTCGCGGTGCTGCTGCCGGGGATCGGCTGGCTGGTCGGCAAGATCAACCGCCGTCTGCGGCGGCTGAACCGCGAACATCAACTGCTGACCAACGAGCTGTCGTACATCGTCGAAGAGACGGTGGGCGGCTACAAGGTCGTCAAGGTGCACAACGGCGAGCAGTATGAGACCGACCGCTTCACGTCGATGAGCCGGCGTTTGCGCGGCTACTCGATGCGCATGACGGTCTCCGGCGGCCTCGCGCAGCCGTTGACGCAATTCCTCGCGTCGATTGCGCTCGCGGTGGTGATTACGATCGCGGTGGTGCAGTCGTCGTCGGATCAGACCACCGTCGGCGGCTTTGTCGCATTCGTCACGTCGATGCTGCTGATCATCTCGCCGCTGAAGCATCTGATGGACGTGAACCAGCCGCTGCAACGCGGCATGACGGCGGCCGAGCTGATCTTCGGCCTGATCGACGAGCCGTCCGAGCCGGCCGGCGGCGGCAAGCCGCTCGATCGCGCATCGGGCGAAGTCGAATTCCGCGACGTGTCGTTCATGTACGGCAGCAACGCCACGCACAAGCGCCACACGCTCGACCACGTGTCATTCAAGGTGGCGCCGGGCGAAATGGTCGCGCTGGCCGGTCCGTCAGGCAGCGGCAAGACCACGCTGGTGAATCTGCTGCCGCGCTTTTTCGATCCGACCGGCGGCGAGATTCTGATCGACGGCGTCGCGCTGCCGGAATATGGTCTGCACGCGCTGCGCAGCCAGATCGCGATGGTGAGCCAGGACGTGGTGCTGTTCAACGACACGGTGGCGAACAATGTCGCCTATGGCCAGAAGGCCGATCCGGACAAGGTCAAGGCGGCGCTGCGCGCGGCCAACCTGTGGGATACCGTCGAGGCCATGCCGAACGGCATCGAAACGCTGATCGGCGACAACGGCATGATGCTGTCGGGCGGTCAGCGGCAACGTCTGGCGATCGCCCGCGCTATCTACAAAGACGCGCCGATCCTGATCCTTGACGAAGCGACGTCCGCGCTCGACTCCGAATCCGAGCGCCACGTGCAGGCCGCGCTGGAAACGCTGATGAAGGGCCGCACGACGCTCGTGATCGCGCACCGTCTATCGACGATCGAGCGCGCGAACCGGATTCTGGTGATGGAAGCAGGGCATATCGTGGAGCGCGGCAGTCATCGCGAGCTGCTGGCGCAAAACGGGCTGTACGCGCATTTGCACCGCATCCAGTTCCAGCAGGACGCGGCATAAGAGCCGCAAGACGTGCGGCGCGTTTTCTCTCGTGTCTGCACGATGCTGTGCGCCGTTCGGACCGGCAACACATATGACCCGGATGCGCCTGTCCGCCGCCTCCCTTTGTTTGACCGGGCGCTCACGCGCGGTCGCCTGAATGATGAAAATCGGACTCTCAAGTAATGCGCTGAAACACAGCGGCGGTCTCGAGCGCTATGCCATGGACCTCGTGCGCGGCTTTTCCGTGAAGGGCATCCAGCCGGCGTTTTTCGCCCGCCGCTTCGATATGTCGGTGCCCGAAAGCCGCATGGTCGAGCCGCATCGTATCAATGTGTCGCTCCTGCCGGGCAAGCTGCGTGACCGCTGGTTTTCGTGGCGCTTGCGTCGGGCGCGCCGGGCAGCGCACGTCGACGTGATGATTGGGTGCAACCGGGTCGATTCGTCGGAAATCGCGATCTGCGGCGGCACGCATCTCGGGTTTTTGCGCACTACCGGGCGAGATCAACGGCGTTCCGACCGTTGGCAGATCGCGCTCGAGCGCCGTCAGTACGAGCGGGCAAGTGTGATCGTCGCGCACTCAAAGCTGATGCATGATGAACTGCGTGAGTTGTATGGCATCGACGATGCAAAGATTCTCATGCTCTATCCGCCGGTCGACAGCGCGCGCTTCACCCAGGTCGACAGCGCGCGGCGCGCTACCCTGCGGCGCAAGTTCGGCTTCGCGGATCACGAGATCGTACTGCTGTTTCCGTCGAGCAGTCACGAGCGCAAGGGTTTGCCGCTGATCGAAGCTGCCTTGAGCGATACGGACTTACCGGTGGTGCTCGCCGTCGCGGGACGTCCGCCGACTCGTACTTCCGGGCGGATCCGCTATATCGGCTATATAAAAGAAATCGAGGATGCCTATCGGGCCGCCGATTTCACGATTCTTGCCTCGAAATATGAGCCGTTCGGGCTGGTGGGTGTCGAATCAGTGATGTGCGGCACGCCGGTGATTTTCCCGTCGAGCATCGGTTGTTGTGATGCGATCGCGGAGCACGCGAAGTTTGTTTTCGCCCCGGACGATGTCGCCGATCTGCGCGCGACGCTCGAACGCGCGGTGCGGCAGCGGCTTGCCGACCCGGCGCCGCGCGAGTCCACGCGCAACGCGGTGCTCTATGACGCGCGGGTCGCCGGTCACGTGGACGCACTGTTGGAGCTGGCAACGCGCATTTACGATCGTAAGTGAGACCGGCTCGCGCGCTGCCTGAGGGTGGCCGGGGCGTTGCTTGCAACCCCGGCTGTTGTGGCCGGCAGATTCCTGCCGGTTTCGAATGGCGTTAGCCCTTCACATAAGCCGTTGCCGCTTTTTCACCTCCAGCACGCGCCGGTAGACGGCTTCCGTGCCCTCGATGAAATGCTGGTCGCTGAATTGGGCTTCCGCCCGCAGTCGCGCCAGCCTGCCCATTTCCGCGACCTCCGAGCGCCGCGCGACGATGTCCGCGAGCCGCGCGGACAATGGCGCAGGCGCTTGAGGTTCGACGATCCACCCGTCGACACCGTCGGTGATGTTCTCCGGCAATCCCGCATACCTTGAGACGATCACGGGCTTTGCCGTGGCCATCATTTCCCGGCACGCGAAGGAGACGGTTTCGATGGCGTACGAAAGGACAAATCCGAGATCGAATGCGGCGATATGGGTGCGTACGTCATGCAGGAGACCAGCCACTGTGATCGCGTTACGCATATTGAGCGCATCGATGATGGCCCATTGTTCGGGGGTGGGTTCCGGACCGACCACTATGAGGTGAACCTGTTCGCGCAGCGGCAACGGCAGGGCCGCGGCCGCGGCGACCATGTCCATAGTCCCCTTGTACCATTCGAAGCCCGTGACGGTTCCAATGATCAGTTTGCCGGCGTTTTCGTCCCCCACGATTTCGCGGCGTCGCTTCTGCATCGTTTCTGCATCGGGAGGAGAAAAGCGAGACGTGTCGATGCCATTCTTAACGACGGTGACGCCGCGCTCGCGATAGGGCGTCTCGCGCATCATGGAAGCAGTGAAATCGGAAACGGCAATCACGTGGTGCGTAGCCAGACGGGCGCGGATGATGTTAGCCAGCCCTTTGCCGACGGCGATCGAATTGTGTTTCGTGAAGATGATCCGCGGCTTTCTTCGCCCGAGGCCGGCGGTCGCGATCATCACCAGCCGATGGTCCGCGG
Organism: Paraburkholderia sp. FW306-2-2C-D06C; assembly: GCF_058781505.1. Lineage (NCBI taxonomy): Bacteria > Pseudomonadati > Pseudomonadota > Betaproteobacteria > Burkholderiales > Burkholderiaceae > Paraburkholderia > Paraburkholderia sp. FW306-2-2C-D06C. The sequence continues at coordinate 39,324 of NZ_JBYSWU010000057.1, forward strand.
ATCCGTTGACATGGACGACGTCGATCCGTTCGCGCGTGATCAGTACCCGCAGGCGCCGTGCCGACCTCCACATGTTCCCGAGCTGATTGATTTTGCTGGGGAAGTCCATGGGAATCAGATTCACATCCGCCAACGGCCGAGCCTGCGCAAATAGGGTGCTGGTGGATGGCGTTGCCATATAGATGGAATGGCGCTGAGCCAAGGCCTTTGCTATCGCGACCAGATAAGTCACGTGACCGCCGCCCCGTCCGGAATGGAAGTTTGTTAGTAATATTTTCATTGTTTCGAAAGCGCTGGCTTACACGCTGTTGGCCGAGTTTGCCGTTAGGCCAGCGGCGATGTCTGTCTTTTCGGGGTGCCTGGAACCTTCGAGAACGCTATCGATAGCCTCTCTTACTTCGTCGATCGAAGCTGGCCGTCCCCCATCACCCACCGAGGTTGATAAGCCCTGCACGCTAATGCCGAAATGGCGCCGCGATGTCGCCGTGAAAATCATGACGGTGGGCTTTTGCAGGGCACTGGCGAGATGAACGAACCCGGTGTCCGTGCCAACGACGAGAGCCGACATGTCGATGTGCTGCGCGACCTGTTCCACGGTTAGACGGGGCAACACAATGGCGCCCGGGATGCCTTCCGCTATCGCGATCGCGTCCTTATGCTCCGACTCGGAGCCCCACGGCAGCAAGGGCGTGATGCCCTGGTTCCTGAGAGGCTGGCCGATGGCGTGCCAATGGGCAATGGGCCACTTCTTTTCGTCACTCGATGTGGCGTGGAAAAACAGCGCAAATGGTGCGTGCTTCGCTGCTTCGGGCATGATGCCCGCCGGGGGAACGCGCAGGCCGAAGTGCGGCAGGCCGTCGATCGAATAGCCGAAGGTCTGACTGACGGTGGCCCGCAGTCCGTCCCACGCATTCAGATCGCCTCGTGGCGCGAAGCGCTGGTTATAGGCGAAGGCGGCACCGCTCTCGCCAAGATCGGCATTGCTATAGCCATAGCGGCGGCGCGAGCGGGCGAGAAACGCGATGATCGCGCTTTTGTAGACGCCGTGCACGTCGATAACGGCGTCGTATTTTTCACGGCGTAGTTCGCTAATCGAAGCCGCAATGGCTTTCAGGTCATCGAGGCTGCGCCGCTTCTTGAAACTGCGCAGTGGCGCGCACAGCACGCGATCGATACCCGGGTTCCAGCGAAGTATATCGGAGAATGCTGCGTCCGCAGCCCAGTCCACTTTGATTCCGGGGAACGCTCGATGGAGATCCGATACGATGGGTTGACCGTGAACGATATCACCAAGTGAAGTGACCTTGACAATTAGAATTCTGTTCATCAGAGCAGTTGTATGGCATTTCGGGGCGGCTTGTCCGGTTGGAATAGACGTTGCCGTATCTCGGATAAGAACGCTTCGGAAGTGGCGTATAACATCGCGCATTGGGATGGCCGGCGCTTCAGGAGAGAATCAGCTTGACCCGTGTGAGCGGCAGGTCCGATCGGAGTAATCCCTAACCGCGCGATTATACCGGAACCCCGTATAGGACTGCATTTTGCCCGGCATGTCCGGCACGGCCGGAGGCTGTGTGAAAACGCCCTGATCGCCTAAACCGAATCAACGCATTCAACTGAGGTGGGCGGATGAAGCGATTCATAGAAGGCGAAGATCGCAAGCAGGTCACTCTGCTTCCAGAATGCCTTGATGACTTCATCGACGACGATAACCCAGTCAGGATAATAGAAGCATTTGTCGAAGGCTTCGAACTGGGGCCACTCGGCTTTGACGGCGCCACGTCTTCGGTTACGGGGCGCCTGACCTATCATCCAGCAGTGTTGCTGAAGATCTACTACAAGGGCGATTCAGGCCTGGGGCGGGCCCGGTGGCCACCCGCGACGAGGGCTCCGGCTCGGCGTATTTCGCCGTCAGCTTTTTCGCTTCTGCAGCTTGATCCACAGCGCCGGTGCGTAGACCGCGGGGCAGGTGTTGTAGAGAAACATGCGGATCCGCAGGCCCAGCTTCACATTGCGTGTGCCCGTCAGCAACGCCATGCGTTCCGATATGCCGCGCGCATTGAACATCGCGTGGATGAACTGCTCACGCGCGATTTTGGGCGCGAGGGCTGCGCGCATCCGGTCTCCGAGGCCGACGATATCCGCATCCTGCTGCAACTGCGCCGCTTCCACGAGTGCGAAGCCATTGCCCTGGCGCATGCGAGCAACCATTTCGGCCGTGGTTCGATAGCGGCGCTTGCCCGAAAGACCGCCGCGCCGATACCGCACCAGCGGTTCGCGCACGCTCAGCGCGCCGCCCGAGACAATGGCGCGAAACGTCATGATCTGGTCCTCAGCTGCGGAGCCGGCCATCATTGGGCCGAAGCGCTCGAACAGCCGGCGCGACCACGTGTGCGCCGCGCCCACCAGCCACGGCTTGTTCGCGACCCAATCGTCGAAGTCCCGATAGGTGCCCAGTTCGGTCGGGGCCATGCGTTCATGCACCTGGCCAGTTTCGTCCATGTCCGCGAGGTCAGTCGCGATCAGATCGGGGCGCCGGTCATGCGCAAGCCAGTACTCGACAACCCTCTCGCAACGATTGGGTGCGGACATGTCGTCGCCGGCGGCAACGAACAACAATTCGCCGCGCGCCATCGATCCCAGGCGTGACAGATGCGCGCTGATCCCTTCGTTGGCGGTGTTCCGGCGCGTGATCACATGATGCGGACCGCTGTATTCGCGTGTTGCTGCTTCGATTGCAACGTAGGTGCCGTCACTGGAGGCATCGTCGGAAATGATGATCTCGAGCGGCGTGTACGTTTGTGCGAGCACGCTGCTCACCGCATCGGCGATGACCCTTTCCTGGTTGTAAGCGATCAGCAGCACCGAAACTAATGGCTTGCCTGGCGCAGGGGAGGGGCTGTTCGGAACGTTGTGGCTCATGGTGCGGGTTGGCGCGACAACTCGCGTTTGCGTGAGTCGATGATCGCTAGAAACGTGGCGCTCAGCAGGGCGAGTAAGGCCGTGACCATCACGGGGACCAGGACGTCGATGGTGAGTCCGAAGACAATGGTGCTGGAGGCGACGGCGAGCCCGGAATACGCGGCGGCGCGGATCACCGGATCGGCTGAGTGCCGGTGATGCCAGAAGTAAGCTGACAGGCCGACATAAAACAGCGCGAGGCACAGCGCGCCGATCACGCCCATTTCAGCGATCGTCGAGAAGAAATCGCTGTGCGCGCGTTCGTTGACGATCTCGCCTTTTGCCTCGCCGTGCTTCGACATGTCGTCGAGGGCGTTGACCAGCTTCCCTTTGCCGACACCATACGCGGGATGTTCGGTGAACAGCCGCCAGGACGCCTGCCATAGCTGAAGACGCAAGCCGACAGACGTGTTTTCGTCACCGCGGCGCAACTGCGCCAGGTCCGCGGTTGCCTGTTCAACCCGGGTCATGACGCGTGCAGTTGAAAGCAACGCGGCGCTGCAAACCATGATCACAAGCACTGCGATCAGCAAACGCTTCTTTTGCGCGAACCAGTGGTACTGGTAACTGAGCAGGACCACGAAGACGGGAATGGCGAGCCAACCCCCGCGCGTGCCGGACAGGTACGACGCGTAGCCGCCGCTGAACAGCGCCAGCAACTTCAGTGTCAGCGCCCGCCAGTCGCGGGCGTCGTCCCAGCCGAGCGTAAACACCGACAGGAAGGCCAGCAGCAGCGCAGTGTCGCCGAACGGAATCGCGTTCGTGTAGTAGTTGTCGAGACGGCTGACATCGGTCCAGCCGCCCTTCAGCTGATCGACGAGTGCCCAGATCCCCACGGCGACGGCGCCTGCTGCGCACCCCCAGCCGATCATGCGCAGATTGCGTGACGGGAACTGGCGCAGCAGCAGGAACAACGGCAGCGCGAACAGGAAGCGCGACAGTGCGTCGAACTGGCGTGGCATCCAGTAGTGCATGAACAGTTGCTGGACGGCGATGGCGACGACCAGCGCCAGCATGCCGGTCGTGTACCAGCGATAGGTTCGCAACGCAGCGAAATAACCGGGCGTACGCCGGTTGGCGACGGCTGCGCCCAGCGCGAGGGCGACCAGCGCGAAGAAACAGTAACCGGTGCCACCACGCCACACGAGGTTCACGGCGGGGGCAAGAAATAGCAGTGCGGTGCTGAACCAGATCAGACTGGGGGCAAAAATCATAGGCCGAAAATTCGTGTGAACATTACCGTTCCGGTCTGTCGATGCCAAGATCGGAGGTTCAGTGCGCTAATTTTAAGACAGGAAGGCGACCGCGATTATAACCGTGTGACAACGCCGATTACGCCAACTGGCCGTTAGTGTAATGCACGCTAAAGTTCGCTCCGGTGGGGCTGTGTGTTTCGTGAACCGTGGACGGCCTGTCCGCCCGGTTGCTGCATCTGTCTAAGGCGCATTTCCTGCCGCGCGGCTTGACGGCTCCTGCTTTTTTTCATTGCCGTACGCCGGCAGCCTGTCCAGTAGGGGCAGCCTCGCACCTAGACGCCGCCGGTCACCAACGGCAACACCGTCAAATCCGGATGCGTGCCGTCGACGATGCTGCGTCCCACATGCACACCTTCGTACAACGCCGCCTCCTTGCCGATGAAGCTCTCTTCGCCGTCGGCATGAAACGGGATCGTATGCCCGGGGATAGCCGGATCGGCGCCCGGATGGCAGACGTAGCCGACATACGTGTAACGGTTGTCGGCTACGGCTGACGGGTGTGCTTCATCGGGCGGGTTTTTGAGAAACGGCGCCACGTGAATCTCAAAACCCTCGTACTCCACCATCTGCCAGGGTGCGGATTCATCGGACATGGCCGCCTCCGTTTATGTCGCACGCTTCTCAAAAAAGTCTAGGTGATTTGAACGCAAAACGCGCTCAAAGACGCATGCGGCAAAACCACTATGGCTTGATTGCGCCGAGCTGCCTGAGCAGCGTCAGATTGTCTTCGAGGTGCCAGTTTCCGGCGATGCGGCCATCTTTCACGCGATAAAGATCGAAAGCCTGGAAGCCGACGGTCTGACCGTTGCCTTTGAGGTTCTGGAACTGGCCAGTGAAGTGTCCGTAGAAATGCAGATGGAACGACGCGCGGCCGGCACGATCGCGGTGCTTTTCGCCGACTTCGAGGCGACCGCAAGAGGGTGGAGAACCGGCAAGCGCGCTCGCCGATCGCGATGCCGGCGAGCGCGGCGACACGCCCAGATATCCATACCCAACTTCGGCCAACGCTGGCCGACTTGCGTCGCGGGCCGGCGCCGTCATATAGAATGACGCGCTTTGCCCGTACATCACCGTCCATGTGGTTCAAAAATCTTCAGCTTCACCGTCTTCCCGCTCCGTGGTCCGTCACCCCTGAACAAATAGAGAAGTGGCTGGCGCCGCACGCGTTCGCGCCAGGCAACAGCGTCGAGATGCAAAGCCACGGCTGGGCGTCGCCGCGCGATAACGATTCGCTCGTCTATTCGCTGAACCGCCAGATGTTGCTGGTGTTTCGCGCGGAAAAGAAACTACTGCCCGCTTCGGTCGTCACTCAGGTGACCAAGGCGCGTGCTGTCGAACTCGAAGAGCAGCAGGGCTTCAAGCCCGGCCGCAAACAGATGCGCGAACTCAAGGAGCAGGTCACCGACGAACTGCTGCCGCGCGCGTTCAGCATTCGCCGCGACACGCGCGTGTGGATCGATGCCGCGAACGGCTGGCTGGTGATCGACGCGGCTTCGCAAGCAGTCGCCGACGAGGTGCGCGGTCTGCTGGTCAAATCGATCGATCAACTGCCGCTCGGCACGGTGCGCGTCGCTCAATCGCCGGTCGCGGCGATGACCGACTGGCTGCTCTCCGGCGAGGGCCCCGCGGGTTTCACGCTCGACCAGGACACCGAGTTGCGCTCGGCCGCGCAAGGCAACGCGACGGTGCGTTACGTCGGTCATGCGTTGGATGCCGAAGACATGCGCCGTCATATCGAAGCCGGCAAGCAATGCATGCGGCTCGCGATGACGTGGAAAGATCGCGTGTCGTTCGTGCTGACGCCGTCGCTGACGATCAAACGCGTCGCGCCGCTCGACGTCCTCAAGGAAGCGAGCGACCCCACCGCGCAAAACGACGACGAGCGCTTCGATTCCGACGTCACGCTGATGACCGCCGAACTCGACCGCATGCTGGCCGATCTGCTCGACGCGTTGGGTGGCGAGCAGGGCGAGGCGGTGCCGCAAGCCGCAGCTGCCTGAGCTTTCTTGAGCTTTCTTGTTCTGCTGTATGCCGGCGCGTTGGGCAATCCAGCGCGCCTCTCCGCGCTCAGCGGGACCGCTGAGCGCGGAGAGGCCGCTGGCGCGGTGCGCGAGTGAGACAGACTTGATGCGGGCCCGTCGCGGGGCCGTGCATAACTTCCGCTTCGCGGGGGAAATCGCAAGCGCTTCAATGGCTTGCAGAGTTTGCCGGATAGTTATGCACAGATTTGCGAACATTTTCTGTGGACAAGTCCACGACCACTTTTTGTTTGCCCGCGCAGCAGGCAAACAAACAAACGCCCCACGTCATTCCCCAACCGCCAGCGCGCGCCTGCGCCGCCGCAGCGCCGCGCCAATCGACACCGCCGCGCCGATGCCGCCCATCGCCAGCGACAGCGCCACGATCAGCCAGCCGGTCTGCGCCCGTCCGGAGAACACGCCGACCAGCAAACCGGCGAGCGGCTGCGTCATGTTGTTCAACAGGATGATGACGCCGATGGTTTTGCCGTAGTCCTGCGGCGGGATGATTTTTTGCCGCGCGCTGCGGATGTAGACGTTGAACATCTTGTCGAAGCCGACGATCAGCAGGAAGCCGAGCGCATAGCCGCGATGGTCCGCACTCGCACCGGCGATCAGGCCGCCCGCACAGATCGCGACGAAGGCGACCCGGCCCAGCATCTGCGCGGGCCACGAGGTGCGTGCGATCGTCAGGAGGATCAGCACTGTGGCCACCGCGCCGGCGGTTTGCAGCCCGGCGTAGTAGCGGCTCGATTGCGCGTGAATACCGGTCACCATGGCGGCGGATGTCGCGAGCGTCACGCCGATCACCAGGTTTTCGGCGGCGGCGAGCAGCACGACTTTCTTCAGGCCCGGCAGAAGCAGCACATGCCGCAGCGCGGTGCGCAGCGGCCGCGTCCAGTGGCCGGGTTCGATGCGCGGCGGAGCGCCGGCGCTAAAACCGCTCGTGCGTTGCCACAGCAAAAGGGCGCCGTCGGCGAGCAGAAACAGCGCGCCGGTGGCGCCGACCACCCATTCCCAGCGCCACAGCCCGAGCAGCAGCGCGGCCAGCATCGGGCCGAGGACGAACCCGAGCTGATCGGCCAATTGCGAGTAAGCCAGCACGCGCTGAAACTGCTGCGTGCTGAAGATCTGCGGCAGCATCACTTCGCGGGCGACCAGGCCCTGGCTCGTCAGCACGCCGCACAACGCGGATAGCGTGATCAGCCAGCCGATTCCGCCGAACAGCGCATAAGCCAGCACGCCGCCGAAACACACCAGCGCGCGCACGGTCTGACTCACGCGCATCAGCTTGAGCGGCGAGATGCGGTCGCACAACGCGCCGAAGAACGGAAACACCAGATAGCGCGGCAGCGTTTCGATAAAGAACGCGACGCCGGACCACGAGACCTTGTGCGTCGTCTGGAACACGACGAGCGGCACGAGAAACAGCAGGATCTGATCGGCGAGGCGCGCGACAAACAGCGAGCAGAAGAAAGCCTGATGGTTGACGCGCACCGTTCATATCCCGCCGTTTATGGGTCGACGACGATCCTATCAAAGAACGCGGTCTTGCGGCCGGGCGCGCCGCTTACTTCATGTCTCGCATGCCTTGCTGAATCTGTTCCGGCGTCAGATCGCGCGTATGTGTCGCGAGCGACCAGTTGTGGCCGAACGGATCCTGGATCTGGCCATAGCGGTCGCCCCAGAACATGTCGCTGACGGGCATCGTGACGGTCGCGCCCGCGTCGACGGCCTGCTTGAAGCTGGCGTCGACATCTTCGACGTAGAGATGAATCGTGACCGGCGAGCCACCCAGCGTTTTCGGACCGACGGCGCGATGCTCAGGCCATTCGTCGGTCAGCATCAGCGTGGAGTCGCCGATTTTCAGCGAGGCGTGCATGACCTTGCCGTCCGGGCCCGGCAGGCGGACTTGTTCGACAGCATTGAACGCCTTGGTGTAGAACGCGATGGCATCCGCGGCGTTGGCGCAAATCAGATAGGGGGTGAGCGAGTGCATCCCTTCCGGGATCGGTTTGACGGGGCTGGACATGACGGCGACTCCTTGAAGTAACAGGTTCGAGAGTTGAAAGCCCCGCTGCGCGAGCCGGGTCTTCAACGTTACGACGACTGAGGCGCGGTTGGATCGACACCCCGGAAAAAATATTTTCGGGCGCGGGCGTCAGCGTTCGCTTCAATGCACTCAATCCGCGCCTGATCCATGCTTAACCCGTGCGCAGCCTTTGCGTCCAACTCTTGCACCCAACCCTTGCACCCAACCCTTGCTCGACCTCGTTAGCCGGCCGGGTTGTCGTCGTCAGGCGGCGTCGCTGCGCCGCTGGCGGGCGCGCCGAGGATACTGATCTGGAACGTCGGGGTTGCCGCCAGCGATTGCAGCGCGGCGTCTTCCACAATGTGTTCGAACAGCGGCAGAATCACCGAGCCGCCGATCACCGCGCGCCGGCTATTGTCGGCCGGACGTAAGCCCCACACGTCCTGATAGACGACCGGGACCGCGACGCCGTTGCGGGTGGTGTTGCCGATGTACAGCATCACATGGCCGCCGATGTAGATCAGCGTACGCATCGGTTCGCCGTGCTGCGCAAGATAGTCGAGCCGTTGCGCCGGCGTCGACGCCGACAGATCGACCATGCGCCCGGCGCTCATCTGCGTCGACGAATGGCGCGGCAGCCACACGCCGAACGCCGCGAAGATGCTCTGGAGATCCGACGAACAGTCGTTGTAGAGCCCGCTATTGCCCCAGCCGTACGGTCGCCCGATCAGCGTTTTCATCAGCATCGCCAGATGACGCGGCGTGGCGGCGAGCGGTAGCGGGGCGATTTGCGCTTCGTCGAGCTGGGCGGTGCGGATAGTCGCATGGCCGTCCACATCGCGAGCTGGGACCAGGAGCTGACGGGAGGCGGGCTGGTCCGCATTACCGATTGCGGTCGTGATTGCGTTCCTGATTGCGGTCGCGTTGGCGTTCTTGCCGGCGGGCCGCCTGGCGTTTTCAGGCGCGAGCGGCAGCAGCGTACCGGCCGGCGCAGCGAAGCGGAACACGCCGTGGCTGTCTCGCACGGGCGCCGAGGCCACCGTCACCGCGCCCAGCGACCTGCCGGTGGCCGCGCGCCAGGTGTCGACAAAGGTGTCATCGGTCATGCCGACGCCGTCGCTGCGCACCCAGCCCTGCACGTCGGGCGTCTGCACGTAGGCCCACGCGCCGTCGACGCTCGTACCCAGCACATACAGCGGCGAGCCCGGACGCACCGCCGAGATTTGCAGGTTGTCGAACGGATAGCCTTCGCCGGCCAGGCGATGGTCGTAGAACGACGGGTCCATGGTCGGCAGCTCGCGCGCCATCAGATTACCCGTGGCGATCGCGCGGCGCTCAGGCCGATAGGCGGGCGCCTGCTCGAACTGGCCGACGTTCATGTTGTGCGCGATCGCGTCGATCCACGCCTTGTCGTGCGGCCGGAAATTCTCGCCGTAGCCGAGCTCGGCGTCGGTCTTGCCCATGTTGTCGTATTTGGCGATCCGGCGTTGCTGCAACGCGGCAATGTCGGCGCCTTGCTGGCGATAGACCCGCATGCTCACAAAAGCGGAATTCCACGGCGACGGCGCGTTCGTGCCGGTGCCGAAGTAGCGCGCGTAGAGCGCCTTGAAATGCGCGTGCTGATCGGCGGGACTCAGGAACGGCTGGTCGTAACCGGGACTGTCCGGTTCGAGCCAGTGATCGACGTTCTGGTCGTAATTGGCGATCGGGAACAGCGTGACGGTGTCGGCTGGCGCGTGCGCTTCGCGCGTCGGCGCGGGATTGCTGCAGGCGGCGAGGGCGGTGCACAGCGCGACGCCGTAGAGGGCGCGCAGCAGGTTGGCAGGGACGGTCCGCCGTGTGGCGCGCCAGGCGGCCGGGAACAGGGTTGCAAGGCGGGAGGTGACGGCAGCAGGCATGGGTTCGACGGGAATGGTCAAAAAAGGGGGCCGGGGGTTCGATGATACGGTGTCGCGCGGCGTGCGTTCCGATACACTCGCTTTCACATTCGACCGATAGCCTCGAATTGTTTATCGAGGCCGCATCATCAGGAGATCACTCATGCGAACCAGCGCACGCAATCAATTCGCCGGCGAAGTGGCCGAAGTCAAACACGGTGCAGTGAACGACGAAGTCATGCTGCGCACTCAGGACGGTCTCGAGATCGTGGCGATCATCACGCACGGCAGCGCGGCTTCGCTCGGACTCGCGGCAGGCCAACCGGCGTTCGCGCTGGTCAAGGCATCATCGGTGATCGTGGTGGTCGACGTGGCGAAGAGCCAGGTGTCGGCACGCAATTGCATCGCCGGTACGGTGTCGGCGGTGACGAAGGGCGCGGTGAATTCGGAAGTGACGATCACCGCGGGCGGCGCGCAGATCGCCGCGATCATCACCAACGAAAGCGTCGACCGCCTCGGTCTCGCGAACGGCAAACCGGCAACGGCGATCTTCAAGGCGTCGAGCGTGATCATCGGCGTCGATCAATGATCGAAGCAGCGCTCGCGGCGGCGAAGCGTGAGTGAAGCGCGACTGAAGCTTGACTGAAGCGCGAGCGAAGCGTGACGGTTTCGGTCCATGCAACGCCTGAAACAGACAGGGCGGAAAGAGACCGGCATGCGTGGCGGCTCGAGCCGTGAATGAAATGACGGCTTGCTTTACACTGCACGCCTGCTTGTTCCTCTTTCCGCTTTCACCACGGACACCGTCATGTTCGAAGTTTCCTCCGCCTCGCATCTGCCCAAAGCCGCGCAATACGAAGAACTGGTTGCCCAGGCGCGCGCGCTTCTCGCCGACGAAACCGACTGGGTCGCCAATGCCGCGAACTTTTCGGCGCTCGTGTTTCATTCGTTGAGCGATCTGAACTGGGCCGGGTTTTACTTCCACGACGGCCGCGAACTCGTGGTCGGGCCGTTTCAGGGCAAACCTGCCTGCGTGCGCATCGCGCTCGGCAAGGGTGTGTGCGGCACGGCCGCGCAGACTCGCCAGACACAAGTCGTGCGCGACGTGCATGAATTTCCCGGCCATATCGCTTGCGATTGCGCATCGCAAGCGGAAATCGTCGTGCCGCTCGTCGCACCGGACGGCACGCTGATCGGCGTGTGGGACGTCGATAGCCCGATCGTCGAACGCTTCGACCAGGAAGATGCCAGGGGAATGGAAGCGCTGTGCGCGGTGTTCATCGAAGCCGCGTTGCCGCGCGCGCCGTCGGCGTCTTAAGAAGCGCGGCTAGCAGGACCGACGGCACGCCCGCGCCACTGCGGGCCTCGTGCCGATATAGCGCACTCTCCACGCGCTCGAAGCGGCGCCTGACCGCACTATCCTCACTGGTTTGGGAGTCGATCCACCACGATAATGTCCGGCCAGGAAAGCCGTTATCATACGCACGGTTGCATGGAGGATCGCACCACCCTGTCGGCCGCGCCGTCTTTGCCGTCCGCGTCAGGAACGCTTCAATTCGTTTCCCATACTCAGGAAAATCAAAGGCCGGCGCGATGCAAGATCCCTCCTACGCCGAAACGCGCACGCGCGATGCCGCGCTTTTGGCGGCGCCATACGGCATGTTTATCTGCACCGCGGACGGCACGTTCGACAGTGTCAACGCCGCTTTCGAACGGCTGACGGGTTTTGCCGCCGAAGAACTGGTTGGCCTTCGCACCCTCGAGTCACTGCACGATCCCGCCGAACTTGCCAGGCGCCGCGCCGAATGGCCGGCGCTAGCCGCCGTAACCTCGCGCTACGAAGGCGAATGGACCTGCATACGGCGCAACAACACGCCCGTCCGCGTGGTTCTTGCACTGGCGCCACTGGTTGCCGAACCGGACCTTCCCGGCGATGTGGCGCCGCGCTATGTCGGCATCGCCATCGACATGACGCGTTATGCGCAGTCCGAGGCGCGACTGTGGTACGTCGCGCATCACGACGGCGTGACGCGTCTGCCCAATCAGACGCTATTCACCGAACGCCTCGATCTGACAATCGCGCGCTGTCAGCGAACCAGCAGCGGTTTTACGCTGCTGATCGCCGAACTCGACCATCTGCGCAAACTGCGCGACGCGCTCGGTTTGCACGCGGCCGAGCTGGTGTTGCAGATCGTCGGCGAACGGTTGCGCGGTCTGTTTCCCAACGACGGTACGATCGCCTCGATCGGCGGCACGCAATTCGCGCTGCTGATCACCGAAAGCGGCGCGGCCGCCGATGCATTCGCCGCGGAAGCACTCGCCCGCATTGCCGAATCGATCGACTATGCAGGCACCGCGCTGAACATCACCGCGAGCATCGGCATCGTCGCTTATCCGGACGATGGCGGCGACGCGCCGACGCTGATGCGTCGCGCGGGCGTGGCGTTGTCGGCGGCTTCGGCGGTGAGCGGCAATGCGGTGCGGCGTTTTTCCGCCGCGCTCGAAGGCCAGGCGGCGCGCCGCTTCGAACTGGAGACGATGCTGCGCGACGCGCTCGAGCGTCAGCAGTTGCATCTCGTGTATCAACCTCAAGTGACGCTCGCAACCGGCTGCATCGCGCAAGTGGAGACCTTGCTGCGCTGGAACCATCCGCAGCGTGGTTTGATCAGTCCGGTCGAATTCGTGCCGGTCGCGGAGGAGGCAGGCCTGATCGAGCGCATTGGCGAATGGGTGATCCGCACCGCGTGCCGGGATGCGGGCAAATTGCTGCGGCTCACCGGCACCTTGCCGCGGGTGGCGGTGAACGTGTCGCCGCAGCAGTTCCAGCGGCACAACCTGTTCTCGACGATTCGCGAGGCGCTGGAAGAAGCCGCGCTCGACCCTTCGTATCTGGAAGTGGAAATCACCGAAGGTGTGCTGCTTGACGACACCGAGCAGGCATTGCAAACGCTGCATGCGTTGCGTGAATTGGGCGTTGAAGTCGCGGTGGACGACTTTGGCACGGGCTATTCGAGTCTCGCGTACCTAACGCGCTTTCCGCTGAATCGCCTGAAAATCGACCGCTCGTTTGTGATGCGCATGACCACCGATCCGCAATGCGCGGCGCTGGTGGGCGCGATCATCGCGATGGCGCATGCGTTGAAACTGCGGGTGACTGCCGAAGGCGTCGAGACGGCCGAGCAGGCCGCGCAGCTGGAGGCGCTCGGTTGCGACGAAGCGCAGGGGTTCTGGTTCTCGCGCCCGGTTACGGCCGCGGCGCTGGGCAGTCTGCTGGAGCCGTTGGGTGCGGGTTGAGGAAAACGGGGCGGCCATGCCGGTTACATCAACATCGTCAGTCAAACGAATCAGCGAACAGCGCATCTTGATCTATGGGCTTGCGGCACTTGCAGCCCAATGCCTTGTGCTTGCGATCTCGGGCTTTCGATATTACGCGCTCGCCGACCGATCAGCCCCAATGGTCGGAGCTGATTTCGTAATCTTTTGGTCCGCAGCGCGCGTCGCACTCGAACATGGAGCGGCGGCCGCGTTCTCGGCGCATTGGATGCGTCCCATTGAGTCGGCGCTATGGCCGCATGAGTCGTTTGCGCCATGGCCGTACCCGCCGACATTCCTGCTCGTCGTCCTCCCGCTTGGATTGTTGTCATTTGGCCTCGCGCTCATCGTATTTCTCGCAATCGGCATTGCCGCATACGGCGCGACAATAGCGAGGATTGCTCACAAGATCAGCCGAAGCGCATTCATAGCGATGATCGCATTTCCAGGTGTCGCCGTCGCGATCATTACCGGTCAAAATTCGCTCCTCACGACGGCTATCGCCGGCGGCGCGCTCGCGCTGCTCTCATCAAGTCCGATACTCGCCGGCGCGTGCATTGCCGCGCTCACCATCAAGCCGCAATTCGGCATTCTGTTTCCCGTCGCGTTGATTTGTGGGCGGGAGTGGAAAGCACTGGCATCGGCGGGTGTATGCAGCATTGCGTTTGTTGGTATTAGCGCGCTGGCATTAGGTCGCGAGGCGTGGATCGCGTTTGCTTCATTCCTGCCAGAATTCAACAGGATTGCCATCGAACACGGTCACGAATTGTGGAGTGGAATGCCGACCCTATTCGCGGTCGGAAGGTTCGCAGGGCTTTCCGTACGGGTGGCATATATTATCCACGCCGTCGTGGCGGTGCCGGCTGCGGTCGCGATGGCTTATCTATGGGTCAAGGGCGCCAGGTTAGAACTGCGCGCTGCGGCCTTGGTGGTCACGACGCTGCTCGTTCAACCGTATTTTATGTATTACGATCTTGCGTGGCTCGCGTTGCCGATCGTGTTTCTTCTCCGGGATGCCGAAACAGTCGCATTGGGCCGCGCCGAGTCGATTGCGCTCGCGGCGGCTTGGATGATGCCGGCGGTGGGGTTTTTCGCGTCACGGTTCGATATTCATCTCCAATTGGCGCCCGCCATTCTAGTCGGGTTGCTCGCGATCATCTTGCGTCGCCATTTCTCCGGCACGAGGTGAGATGCGATTTCTTTGCCACATGAAATCGCCCCAACCTGCAAACGCTTAAGCCGCGAGTGCAGGCAGCAAACACAAACCGCGTTCGGACCTTGGAAGCTAAGGCGGTTACGATTCCCACCGGCCCTTTTGCATGGCCTCTTCCAACATGCCAAGTGTGAAGGATCGCCCACCTAGCGTTTCGCGTGCCTCCGTGCTGAACGGTGACTTAACTACCGCGGCAAGAAAAGAGCCGATGTTCATTTGACGTACCGGCTATCCGTATGATGATAACCGTCAAAGAATATCGCGCAGCCGCCGCATAGACAATGCGGCTTACCAATGCTGACGTTCCTCGCCCGTCCTTTGTCACGCCGAATGCATGCCTAGCATGGCTGCAATTGCCTATCCACTGGCCGCTCCGGGTAGATGGCTGGCTCTCCGTCGCCGTCGCACGCCAGCCGTCGGCATTGGCCGCATCGTTTACCGATAGCATCCGACCGGCCCGCACTGACACTCACGTTCCGTAACCAGTCGCTTGGCCCAAGGCGCTCTGAGCCGATGGTGTTGCCTGGTTCAGGACGGGGCAGCGGAACGCAGTGGCGAAGAAGTGGCGAGCGCTACCTCGCGAACCCGCGCTAATGCTGAAAGGACAATTTCCTGCGAGTCATCCGCACGGAACCCGCGGCGCTGGCGGCGCGCAACATGGCACCCGGCTTTTCTTCATAGTTCGATAGACGAAACGCTGAGGGCCTCGACGCCGACATCGCGGCAATGTGTGCGCCGATGCTGCATTGACCGCGCGGAGGACGGCCAGATTGAACGCGAGAGGTTTGTGCGCCGGCGTTGATCCAGCCGGGACGCAACGCGGTATAGTGGCTGAAACAATCGTGCCGGGGGTTCCTCTAGGGGATCAAGATGGGCACGCTCTTTTACTACGTGAGCGCCGCGATGGTTGGCGGCGGTTTCGGGACAAGCGGAATATTCGGGCAGGTATTTCTCTGGAGTGGCCTAATTCTGATCGCCGCATCATTCGTGTTCAAGGAAGAGGACTGACCTTGCCAGCGCATTCCGATCGGCAGAAGCGGAGGCAGCGAAGCTTGCGAACGAAAGGGATGACGCTATCAAACAGATGCAGGAGATACCAGGGCAGTTATCCGATGCAAAACAACAAGACGAACAGAAGGCACAAACAATTACAAAGCTTAATGTTCAGCTCAAGAAGTTGACGGATGCCGTTCAATCGAGCAAGGCCGCGGTCGCCCTCGGCCTGGGAATGGTGTCGGGCGCCGACCGCTGGGCGACGACCGCTGGGCGACGACCGCAATCCCGGCTAGACACTATGACTCCCGTGAGGCAAAGGCTGGCCTGCCGTGAGGAATCAGACGCGGGTTAGCATTGCTGCCAGAGCCGCACGGTGCGGACAGGGCCGCACCCGGCGATTTCCGGCACGGAGACCAGCATGGAACACGATAGCACGCTGTATGTCGGTCTCGATGTACACAAGGAATCGATCACGGTCGCGTATGCGCGCGGTTCGGGTGAAGTCGAACTGCTGGGCAAGACCGGCACGACGCAGGCGGATGTCGATCGCCTGTGCAGGCGCCTGCAGTCCAAGGCGCAGCACATCCGCGTTGTCTACGAGGCCGGTCCATGCGGTTATGGGCTTTACCGTCAGCTCGTGCAGAAGGGATTCGGATGCATGGTGTGCGCCCCATCGCTGATTCCGAAAAAGCC
>NZ_JBYSWU010000058.1:0-54575 GCF_058781505.1 Paraburkholderia sp. FW306-2-2C-D06C
GACGACGGCTTCTACGTCGGTACCACCTGGCAGGTCACGGCGCCGCTGCTGCTGACTGCGGCGGCCTACTACGATCATTCCCGCAATGCGTTGGACGCCGACGGCACCACGCTCGGCCGCGGCGTCCGCTACTCGGGCGTGCTGCTAGCCGAATACTCGCTGTCCAAGCGGACCGAAGTGTATGGCACGGTCGATTTCATCCGCGGCACTGGCGCGGCGAAAGCAGACTTTCCAGGCCGCAACAACCAGACCGGCGTCGCGCTCGGCCTTCGCAACATATTCTGATTCGTGCTGACCGGTTTGCCGCCGGGCATCGCGCTTCCGAACCACCTGCGCGTGCTTTTTCTATACGCGCGCAGGTGGGGCGCAATGTGCTGCGGATGACCGGTCCGACCGCCAACCTCGCCCTCAGCCGCGAAAATCGAGTTTCCACACGCCCTCGGCCGCGTGCTGCCTCATGCAAAGGGCATACGCAATGTGAGCCGCGTAAGTCTGTGATCGGCGGCACGACCCTCTCCTGCCGTTGGCCCCGAGCAATCCCGATGGCGGCTTCTGAGGTGGAGCAGCCATCGAGTTGGACGACAGCCGCCTAACATCGGCGATGGCCGATGACGTGTCGGCGAGGAACACGTGCGATTGATCGTTGCACTTCATCAAAAGACGTTCAACCAACTGAGCGTCTAACGGCCGAGGTGGGCCGTCGAGACGCGACACTGGGCCCGCGCCGTCGTCATCACTGGCGAGTACCGCTGCGAACCTCTGTATTGGTCGCATAGCTCAAGGAGAAGAGTCGAGTTGGCCTATGGGGCGTCGAACGCATATTAGTCACGCCAGCGGCGAGCCTGATCCTCGTGCGGCTAGGCCGCCCGATCATGTTGCTGAGTCCGACGTGCCGCGCGACCGAAGAGACCGAGGACACGCTTACTAAAATCGCGCTTACAAGCCAAACAGCAGTCGTGTCCGGGTGGTACGGTCGCCCAACGGAGCATCCAGCCTCCTGTGCCCCAACTGGCGACTCTGCGTCAAACCGCCACCTTGCAACCGGCCGCATGCTTGCCTCAAATCGCTCCAACCGCGACATACGTCGGCTCGCATCCTATTGCGCTCAAGAAGCCATCCCAACCGTCGCGTGCCAGGGCAATGGTTGACGTGTTCACGAGCGGATGAAATAGCAGCCGGGACATTTCGCGCAGACTCTCGTCGATCACGAGTTCCACTGCCCTTTCCTTATCATTGATCAGAGCGAGCGGCGACAACGCACCCGGCACGACGCCCAAACGGTCGCGCAGGACATCCGCTGAGCACAACGAAAGCCGCCCACACCCTAGCCTGCGTCCTAGCGATGCCGCATCGACTTGGTGATCCGCTTGCGCGACGACCAACAGTAAACGCCGCTTCTTCTTGTCCTGCATCAGGAGGTTCTTACAGCGCGCCCCCTCGATGCCAAGGCCTAGGCGAGCGGACTCCTGCATCGAAGTCACGACGGCATGAGGTGTTTCCTCGTAAGCAATCGCGTTCTTATCGAGATACGCTAGCAACTCGTGCCTGCCTGCAAGCTGTTTTTGTTCGCTATAGGACATGGCTGAGAAACTCCCGCGTTCGCGGATCCCGGGGAGCATCGAAGAATTCCTTCGGCGATCCGGATTCCACGATCAGCCCTTTATCCGTGAAAAATACCTGATGCGCAACCTCGCGCGCGAAGCGCATCTCGTGTGTCACCAGGATGCTGGTCATGCCCTCCGACACGAGGTCCCTTATCGTGTTCAACACTTCCTTCACTGTCTCAGGGTCGAGTGCTGCAGTCACTTCGTCGAAGAGCATGACGCCGGGGCGCATCGCCAACGAGCGCGCGATGGCAACACGCTGCTGCTGCCCTCCTGACAACTGCCCGGGAAAAGACTTCTCTTTGCCGGACAAACGGACCTTGGCAAGCAGTTCAACCGCGCGCGCTTCGACTTCTTCTTTCGACTGACGCAACACGTTGATCGGCGCAAGCATCACGTTTTCCAGCACTGTCATATGGGGGAAAAGGTTGTATTGCTGAAACACCATCGACACGTCCTTGCGCAGCGCGATGCGATCCTTGTCGTTGCGCAGAGTGTGAACCGCATGGCCCGCCGCATAGACTTCACCATCGTCGATGTCGACGAGGCCGTTGATACAGCGCAAGAGCGTCGATTTGCCCGATCCGGATGGACCGATCAAAGCCGCCGCGGTCCCCTTTTCCACTTCGAGGGACACGCCGCGCAACACTTGATGCGTCCCAAAGGCCTTCTTTACATCGCGCACCGACACGATGGGCTCTGCCGCCGACGCTAAAGGCGGACGTGCGCTCGATGGCGCCAGTTCAATTCGCTGAGTGGCCGTCATATGTCTCTCCACATTCTTCCTGTATTCGTTGGCGCTCGTCGGCTTATCGATAGCGCCGCTCAAGCTGCTTCGTGAGCATCGCAATCGGGGCGCAGTAAGCAAAGAAAAGCACGAGAATGAGACCGTATACGGGCATCATTAGCGCGGGATTGGCGAGCGCCGACAGCACCGAGCTCGCGATGCTCACGCTCTCGTCGACACCTACTATCGAGACCAGCGGCGTCGACATCATCAAAATTGCGTACGTGTTCATCCAAGGCGCGGCCATGCGCTTGACCGCTTGCGGCAAGATGCAGAGCTTGAGCGTTTGCCCGCGCGTGAGGCCGAGCGCGGCCGCAGCCTCCCATTGCGCCGTAGGCAAAGACTGAATGCCGCCGCGAACCACTTCGGACACGTTGCCCATTACCGGAAAGGAAAGCCCCACGATGCCCTTGACCCAGGCAGGAAACGGCACCGACAAACCCAGCACGTTGATCTGATACGGCATCAGGTAAATGCAGAAGAACAAGATGACGAGCCATGGAGCGTTGCGGAAGAATTGGGTAATCCACCGGCTGGCCACCCGCACGCCTTTATGGTGCGATATCTGGCCAATGCCGGCCGCCGTGCCCAAAACCGTTCCAATCGCCATCGCTACGAAGCTGATCAATACGTCGAACGCAAAACCTTTGAGAAGAACGGGAAGCCATGGAATCAATGTCGTCCAGTGGGCACCGTCCGCGCCGGCGGCAGTAGTTTGCGCGCTCGCCACTGCCGGGCAAGCCAGAGCGAGCAAGGCGGCAGCGCCAAGCAACAACGACGGCGACGACGAAATGGAATGACGCGTACTCATTGTTTCCCCCAGCCCGGTACGGCAATCGACTTTTCCAACCTATTCATCAGCATCACGAAGAGACCGATGACGCCCAGATAGAACACCAGCAAAACGATCATCATCTCGAGTGTGTTCAGGTCTTGAGCCCAGATCTGCGACGACACATACAGCAGCTCCGGTACCGCGATGGCGTATGCGTTGGTTGTTGTCTTGATCAGATTGATCAAGTTATTGCTCAACGCCGGCAAGCTGATTCGCAGCGCTAGCGGCATCAAGACTTTGCGAAAGGTTTGCAGATGGCTCATTCCGAGTGAGGACGCAGCCTCCAACATCGAATGCGGTACTGCCTCGATTCCGGAGCGGAAGATTTCGACGTTGAATGCTCCCGCAAACAGGATCAGCGAGACAACGGCCCATCCGATATTCCCGAGCAGCGGCGTGGGAGCGCCGGCCAGATGAGTCAGAAAGGGACTCAGTGCGAAGTAAAAGAAGTACAGCTGCACGAGCGGTGGCGTGTTCCGGAATATCCACACGTAGGCGAGCGCGCACAGGCGCAGCCCTCGTGAATGCGAGCGCTGGAAAAACGCACCGATCGCGCCCAACACGACGCTCCCCGCGATCGATGCGGCCGACAGCACGAACGTCATCGCGATACCACGCACGAAGGTATGCCATTCGAATGCGTCGTAGAACACCGAGAAGTTGACGCCGTAGTGCGCGTTCAACCACTGAAATAATCCAGCGGCATTGATCATCTATTTGCTCCTCTCCAAGGCATCGCCCACGGGCTTGTATCATCTCCATCGGAGCGCTGCCCCCGGTCTCCACCGCTACTAGTTTTACGAAACCTCAAAACGTAGGACGCGTCGATTCCTCGATATGACGGCGAGCCTCGGTCGCGCTCAGTACGCCGCTCTCCTCGAGGATCTTGATCAGCGGCTGCCCTTCCTGCACGGACTGCCTGGCCAATTCGCTGACCTTCGCGTATCCGAGCGTTGGCACGAGCGCCGTGGCCACGGCCATCGATTCGAACACGTGCCGCTCGTTGACTTCGACGTTTGCCCGAATGCCTTGCACGCACTTCTCGCGGAATAGACGAACACCGTTCGTCAGCAACCCCAACGATTCGAATAACCGATCGGCCACCACGGGCTCGAAGTGATTGATCTCCAACTGACCGCATTGGACGGCTTGGGCGACGCAGTTATCGTTGCCGACAACCGCGAACCCCAACTGCACGATCGACATCGGCACCACGGGATTGACCTTGCCGGGCATGATCGACGAACCCGCCTGCACCGCCGGCAACGTGAGCTCCGCGAGTCCGCCAACAGGGCCCGACGAGAGCAGAATCAAGTCCGAAGCGATTTTTCCGAGCGACGTGCCGCACACCCGCAGTTCGGCGGAAATGCGCGAGAACACATCGAGGTTTTGCATCGCATCGAACGCGTCGTCCGGCGCACGGTAGGCAATGCCAGTCAGAGAAACCAGGTGAGCAAGTGCCGCGCGCCGGTAGCCTGCCGGCGAGCCAAACCCCGTACCGATGGCGGTACCGCCGAGCGGCAAAGCGAGCAGGTTTTCGCGAGCAGCTAGCAACTCATTGGCGAGTCGCTTCGTCAGCGCGGCATAGCCGCCGAACACCTGACCCAATCGCATCGGCTGCGCATCCTGCAGACACGTTCGGCCCAGATGCAGCACGTCGCCGAACTCGATGGCATTGGATTCAAACTCCTGAGCGAGTTGCGACAACTCGGCTGCGAGCGGCACGATCAGTTCGTAGACCGCCATCTTCATCGCGGCCGGATAGACGTCGTTCGTCGATTGTGAGCGGTTGACGTGATTGTTCGGATGCACGAAGTCGTAGCGGCCAGGCACGCCGCCGAGCAACTGTTGCGCACGATTGGCAATCACTTCATTGAAATTCATGTTGGTCGACGTGCCGCCTGACCCTTCGAGCAGATCCACCACGAACGAGCTGGCGTGCAGCCCATCGACGATCTCGCGACATGCCCCGACGATTGCTTGGCACTGCTCCTCCGTCAAGACACCCAGATCGCGATTCGCCAGCGCGGCGGCCCATTTGCATCGTGCGAACGCCCTGACGAACTCGGGCACGTCTGCGATCGTCCGCTTCGATACGCGCAAATTCTCCACGCCTCGCACGGAATTCACGCCATACAGCTCATGGTTCGGGATGCTGACATCGCCCCAATAATCGCTTTCCGTTCGCGTCAAAGCCTCTGTGCTACCGCTCATGTTCAGTCTCCGTTTCGATGTCGATCAGTTTGGGAAGGTCGGCATGGATTTGTGCAAGCCGTTGCAATAGCGACGTCGACACGATCGAGTGAGCGATCGCATAGACGTCGTTGAATAAATGACTGTATTCATCGCGGCGTGCGATGAGATAAAGCGAGCGGCCGGAGGTCGATGCACTCAGGAAATGCAACTTCACTTTTCTTGCGTACTCCCCGGCTTGCAACAGGCACATGGGTGTCGTGATCGCCCAGCCGATGTCGCCGGCGACCATCGACGTCAGTGTGTCGGCCGTATCGACTTCGAGGCGTCGAGCAATCCGGACATCGATACGCCGTAGGTAACGTTCGATTTGTGCCCCGATGTGCGACTGCCGATTGAAGCGGACGATCGGCAATGCCTCCCCCAGCGCGCGCAAATCCGCAGGCGTACGTATGGCGCCCGTTTGCTGCTTGGGTGTGATCACCACGAAGGGTTCGGAGAGCAGCCGCCGACGCTCGATGCCGTCAAGGTCCGCCAATGGATCCGTCGAGATGACGAGATCGAGGTCGCGCCCGACGAGCCCCTCGCTGTGATATGGCGAGAGTCCCGTGCGAATCGAAAGCGTGGTGGACTCATTTAACATCGCTTTGATGAACGCTGGCCCGCATGTCCCGGCAAAGGAATCGACGAGGCCGACGCGCACATCGGGTTTGATGCCTTTGCTCGCATCGATGACATGCGCCTTCAAACGATTCAAATCCTCCAGGAGCGCCATGCCGCGATTGCGTAACGCCAAGCCGGCCGCCGTGAGGGTCAGCGGGCGCCGCTCGCGATTGAACAGCACCACCCCGAACTGGTCTTCGAGTTGCCGGATGCTTTGCGACACTGCGGACTGAGTCAGGCCGAGCCGCTTCGCGGCGTTCGACATGTTTCGTTCCTCAGCCGTGGTCACGAAGATCTGAAGGGTTTGCATATCCAAATTCTTGAAGGCGGGCACGATGTTCCCTCTCTTGGTTGGACTTTAAGCGCGGCTCAGTAGACGATCAAATGATAGGTCGACACTATCAGCAACGCTAATTCTGTCCCCCAGTTTTCCTAATAGCACGCCCCGATCATTTGAAAATCGACATTTGGCTGCGTAGGCTGGAATCGCTCGGACGCCTTTGTGGCGGTCCGATCGAGAGTCACACAAAACCGGCGTTAGCCTGAATCTTGGAGGAGTCCATCGTGAAATCGCTGTTTGGAATTGCCCTGTCGCTGTGCGTGGCGGCTTTCAGCATGCAGGCGCATGCGGGTGCGGATGCGTTGAGTCAGATCAAGAGCGCGGGCGTCATCAAGATCGGCGTGAACACGGACTACAAGCCGTTCGGCATGCGCGATCAGAGCGGTCAGATCGTCGGGATTGAGCCTGACTTGGCGCGCGATATCGGCAAGCGGCTGGGGGTAAAGGTCGAAATGGTCCCGGTGCAGCCGGCGAACCGGATTCAGTTTCTGCAGCAGGGACGCATCGACGTCATTCTGGCGAGCCTGACGTACAACCAGGAGCGGGCGAACGTCGTCGACTTCATCCAGCCGTTCTACTACGCCGGCGGTACCGGCTTCATCGCACGTAAGGGCTCGAACTTCAAGAATTGGACCGATCTTCGCGGCAAGACGGTGTGCGGCGTGCAAGGCACCTACTACAACCGAGCCGTCAGCGAGAAATACGGCGTAAACATCGCCGCCTTCGCGGACCTCACGCAAGCAATCAATGCGTTGATGAACAACTCTTGCGTCGGGTTCGTCGAAGACAGCACGGTGACCGGGCAGTTACTGAACGACAGCAAGCTGAAGGATTTCGATGCGCCACTGCCGCCAGACGACGTGCAGCCGTGGGGCCTGGCGGTGGCGAAGGACAACGCGGACACGCCGTTGACCAAGTTCTTGTCGAGCACAGTCGCCTCTTGGCACAAGAGCGGCGAGCTGATCGACTTGGAAAAGAAGTGGGGCCTGCCGGCCTCGGGATGGCTTCAGGCCGAGCATAAGAAGCCGATGTAAGGGGTATCGCGATTGATCGAGCGGAGGCGCGTCGGCCGGGCGCGCCGTTGGGTTCGAAAGGCGTGGTTGGCGATCATCACGGGTACCGCTCCGAAAAGTCCCGTCTACCGGTGTAGCGTTTCCGCAACAACCAGAGAAAGCCAGCCTCCGTTGAGTACGCTGGTGAGTACACCGATGACCGAAACACACTAGCAGCTCTTTGAGAGTCCTAAGAACTGCTAGATTCCGCGCTGCAGTGAATGAGGAAACGACTTCGGTTCAACGATAGAACTGGCGCCCCTACCTGCGTGGCGAGTTGCTGGCCGAATCGCGCACCGACCAGATGCAGCATCAGATCAAGTGGCGCGGTGCCGCCTGTGCATGTGAGGCGGTCGCGATCGACAACGAACAGTTCGTCGGAGAAATACACCTGCGGAAACTCGTCGTGCAGCGCCGACAGATTTTCCCAGTGGACGACGCAGCGGTAGCCGTCGAGCAGTCCGCTCGACATCAGCGCATACGCGCCCGTGCAGATCCCCCCGAGGGGCAGTCCGCGCTTCGCCGGCATGGCAAGTTTCGCGCGCGCGTTTTTTTCGTCGACGACCTCGCGAATGCCGACCCCGCCGCAGACGATCATCACATCCGGCATCGCTCCCGAATCGAGCGTTTGGGTCGGCCACACCGCAATCCCGTTGCTTGCGTGGACCGGTGCGCCGTCGAGCGAATAGATCGACCACCAGTAGTGATCGGCGCGTCCGACGTAGTTCGCCATGCGCAATACTTCCACCGCACTCGAAAACGCGATCATCGAGAAATTCGGCAACGTCAGAAAACCGAAGTGCGCGAGAGACGTGGCCGTAGATGCGCAGTCGACAGGTTCAGCGGCAACGGAAATCACAGCAACCTCCTGAAGAACGGGTCGTGCTATACCGGCTCCGCGGCGAAGGTGGGGAAAGCCGGCACTCGGCTGCCGGGCGCCGCAACGGGCGCCCGGCGCAGCCCTCGCTGAATCAGGTACCCACAGCGGTAGGCTTGGCGCGGAACAACGCCTTGAGGCCTGAGAACAGCGGCGCTTTCGCGGCGCCCGGCGCGCGGCCGAAGCTTTCGGTGATGCGATCGAGGATGATGGCGAGCAGCACCACCGACAAGCCGCTTTCGAAGCCGAGCCCGATGTCGAGACGCTGGATGCTCGCGAGCACGTCGTTGCCGAGGCCGCCCGCGCCCACCATCGACGCGATGATCACCATCGACAGCGCCATCATGATCGTCTGGTTCACGCCCTGCATGATCGAAGGCAGCGCGCTGGGGAACTGCACCTTGTACAGCAGTTGCAGCGGATTGCAGCCGAACGCATGCCCCGCCTCGACGATCTCGATGTTGACGTGGCGAATGCCGAGGCTCGTCAGGCGCACCGCGGGCGGCATCGCGAAGATCACCGTCGACAGAATCCCCGGCACGCGGCCGAGACCGAACAGCATCGCTGCCGGGATCAGGTAGACGAACGCCGGCATCGTCTGCATCAGGTCGAGGATCGGGCGCACGACCGCGGCGACCCATTTGCTCTTGGCGGTCGTGATGCCGAGCGGGATGCCGAGCACGAGGCTGATGATCGTCGACGACAGCGTGAGGCCCAGGGTGACGACCGTTTGGTCCCAGAAGCCCGTGGCATAGATCAAGAAGAGCGCCAGCGTCGTGAAAATCGCAAAGCGCCAGCCCACGCGCCACAGACCGATACCGATGAAGAACGCCATCATCGCCCACATCGGCACGGCCTGGAGGCCATGCTCGACGAGCGCGGCAAGCGTCTCGATTGCGTGGCCGATGGCATCGAACGTCTTCGCATCGTGGTCGAGCAAGTAGTGAACGGATTGGTCGACCCAACTACCGAGGGGGATCATTTCAGACATGGGAACCTCGCGAACGCGTGATGGCCTTCAGGATGAGCGCGCGATCGACCGAGCCGCAGTAGCAGCCCTGGTCGTCGACGACGGGCAGCGCATTCGGACTCGCGACCACGCGCGCGACGACATGTTCGAGCGACGCGTCGCGCCGGATGCTTTCGACCGGCCGCAAAGCCGGCGCGGCATTGCCCGCGCCGTTGCCCAGCGCATCTCGCGTGACGAAGCCGCGGATCTTGCGTTGCGCGTCGAGCACGAACGCGCATCCGGCGCTGCCGTTGAGCGCCGCCGCGACGTTCGTGGCGTCGGCTTCCGACACGAGCGGCACGGCGCCCGTTTGCATCAGATCGCCCGCCGTCAGATAGCGGCTCGTATCGATGCCATGGAAAAACGCGCGCACGTATTCGTCGGCCGGGTTCGCGATGATCTGCTGCGGCGTGCCGACCTGAACGAGGCGGCCGCCTTCCATGATCCCGATCCGGTTGCCGATGCGCAGCGCTTCTTCGAGATCGTGCGACACGAACATGATCGTGCGGCGATGCTCCTTTTGCAGCTGCAGCAGCACGTTCTGCATTTCCTTGCGCTTCAGGGGATCGAGCGCGGAAAACGCCTCGTCCATGATCATCAGCGACGGGTTCACCGCGAGCGCGCGAGCGAGGCCGACGCGCTGCTGCATCCCGCCCGACAGCTCGCGCGGCAGCTTCTGCGAAAACGGCGCGAGGCCCACCTGCTCGAGCACGTCCATCGCGCGGCGCTCGCGCTCCTTCTTGCCCATGCCCGCCACCTCGAGGCCGAATGCGCCGTTCGACAGCACGGTGCGATGCGGCATGAGCGCGAACGACTGGAACACCATGCTCATGTCCTTGCGGCGCAGCGCGGTGAGTTCCGAGCGGCGGGCGGTGGCGACATCGCGGCCGTCGATCAGCACCTTGCCGGCGCTCGGGTCGACCAGCCGGTTCACGAGCCGGATCAGCGTGGACTTGCCGGAGCCCGAGAGGCCCATCAGCACGAAGATCTCGCCTTCCTGCACATCGAACGACACATTGTGCACGCCGACGACCTGGCCGGTGCGCTTGAGTACTTCATCCTTCGTCGCTCCGGCGGCGAGCATGTCGAGGGCCTGCTTCGGGTTGTTTCCAAATACCTTGCAAA
Source organism: Paraburkholderia sp. FW306-2-2C-D06C (assembly GCF_058781505.1). NCBI lineage: Bacteria > Pseudomonadati > Pseudomonadota > Betaproteobacteria > Burkholderiales > Burkholderiaceae > Paraburkholderia > Paraburkholderia sp. FW306-2-2C-D06C. The sequence continues at coordinate 10,486 of NZ_JBYSWU010000058.1, forward strand.
GACCTTCGACTACGACCTTGGGGGGTTGCATCGAGACCATCTCCTCATCTATCTGAAATTCGTGCGCCTCACTCCGATGCCTACATAGTTGCCCAAAAAAACAATGGCCTTTCAAAGTTTTGCGACTAGCGCTTGCGCTCTTGCGACACGTCATCCGGGAGCGGCTGGAGGAACTCGCTAAAGAGCGGGGTGGGTTCTCGACACAGGGGTGTCTGCGCACAAGAAAAAGGCCCAATCGACTGGCGTCAATAGGGCCTCCTTAGCCGGTCCAACGGCCCTGAGCACTCGGTTCAACGCCCTGTCCGGCGCGCCTTCCGATGGACAGGGATCTCGCCGCAGGGCGATCCTGTCACTGCGCGCCTGCGACCCAGGCACTGACGCGGTCAGGGTGGTCGGCGATCCACTTGTCGGCGGCGGCCTCCGGTTTCGCGCCGTTCTGGATCGCCAGCATCACGCTATCGATTTCGCCCGGCTTCCACTGAAATTTCTTCAGGAACGCCACGACGGGCGGCGCCTTCTTGTCGAGAGCCGGGTTGACCACGCTATCCACGTGCTCAGCACCGCCGAAGACCTTCTTCGGATCGTCGAGGAACTTCAGCTTCCACTTCGCGAACATCCAGTGCGGCGCCCAGCCGGTCACGATAATCGGCTTGTTGGCGTGCATTTCGCGCGCCAATTCCGAGGTCATCGCGCTGCCCGAGCTCGGCATCAACTGATAGTCGAGGTTGTAGGCCTTGATCGCCTCATCCGTTTTCTTCATCACACCGGCCCCCGCATCGATGCCGACGATGCGGCCGCCGAAGTCCGCCTTATGACCCGCCAGATCGGGAATGCTGTTCTCCGGCAGGTCCGCCGGAACGATCAGGCCGATCTTCGCATCCGGGAAGTTCACGCCCACGTCTTCCACCTTCGACTTGAACTGCTCGTAGTACGCGGCGTGCGTGACCGGCAGCCACGCGGAGAGCGTCGCGTCGAGGTCGCCACGCGCCACGCCCTGCCACATGATGCCCGCGGCGACCGGCACGAGTTGCACCTGGTAGCCGAGCTTCTCTTCGATGACGCGCGCGGCGACGTTCGACGTCGCGACGCTATCGTCCCAGCCTTCGACGTAGCCGATCTTCAGCGTCGGCTTGCCGTCGGCGAACGCCGGCGCGCTCAACGCCACCATCGCCGACAACGCGCCGGCACACAACAGTTTTCCCCAAAGCTTCATGCTCAATCTCCTCTGAATAGGGCAGGCGCCCCGTTGCCTCACTAGGGTCTTCCGCCGTAAATCGGCGGTATCGTTGTTATGCGACACACGTTTGTCCTGCAGCGACTTCCTGCAGCGACGTCCTGGTTATTTATCGACGACGAGATCAGTGAGCGGCTTGCTGCAGCAGAGCAGCACCATTCCCTGATCGATTTCGCGCTGACGAATGCCGCCGTTGTGCTTCATCTCGACCTGGCCCGACACGAGCTTCACCTTGCAGGTGCCGCACATGCCCTGTGTGCACGACGCGGGCAGGCGCACGCCGGCTTGCTTTGCGGCGTCGAGCACGTGCTGCTCCGAGCCGCAGACGATCTCGCGGCGGCTCTTCGCGAAGCTGACCGCGAACTGCTTCGTCTCGGCGCCGCCGTTCATCGCGGGCGCGACTTCGGCAGCCGGCTCGTCGCTCTCGGTCTGCGCGAGCTGCTCGAACGAAAAGCTCTCTTCGTGATACTGCTTGCGATCGAAGCCGGCCTCGTCGAGCAGGTCGCGCACCGCCTTCATGTACGGCGCCGGTCCGCATGTGAAGACTTCGCGTTCCATGAAATCCGGCGCGATCAGCTTCAGGAGCGGCAGCGTCAAAAACCCTGTGATTCCAGGCCAATTCGTACGCGCCCCTGCCCGTTCACAAACGAACGACGTGCGAAAGCGCGTGTGGTTCGAGGCGATCAGGTCGAGCTCGCGCGCAAAGATGATGTCGTCGGGGGTTCGTGCGCTGTGCACGAACACGATGTCGCGGTCCTCGGCGAGATCGTGGTGCGCGCGGCTCATCGACATCAGCGGCGTGACGCCCGAACCCGCCGAAAGAAACAGATACTTGCGCGCCGGATGCCGCGCGCAGGTGAATTCGCCCGCCGGGCCCAGCACGCGGATCGGCGCGCCCGGCTGCAGGTTGTCGTGCAGCCAGTTCGACACCTTGCCGCCTGGCGTGCGCTTCACCGTGATCGAGATCGTGTGCGGCCGCGCCGGCGACGAAGAAATCGTGTAGCACCGGTTGATGGTCTCGCCGTCGATATCGAGCTCGAGCGTGATGAACTGCCCCGGCTCGAACACGAATGCACGTCCTTCGGGCGACCGGAAGAAGAAGCTCTTCACGTCGTGTGTTTCCTGCCGCACGTGGCAGCACACCAGCGTCTCCTCGGCGTCGCTCGTCCAACGCTCAGGAAGTGCGCTCCAGAACGCAGGCCGGGTGACCCTGCTGTCCGCCGCGTCCAATTGGGCCGCCTCTCGCATCATGTAAAACTCCGCTCCTCAAGCCTCTTGCGATGCGTCGATCTGCTCGGCAAGCCGACTGGTGTACCAGTCGCAGAACTTCTCGACGAGACCTTCCGTGTACGGCGAATACGGGCCCGGCTCGTAGGCGCTGCTCGTCGCGCCGCGCTGCGAATACTCGACGAGCGTGCGGTCTTGATCGTTGGTCGCGTTCCACACCGCCGTGAGATTCTTGACGTCGTAGTCGGCGCCTTCGACCGCATCCTTGTGCACGAGCCACTTCGTGCGCACGAGCGTCTCGCCCGCGGACAGCGGAATCACCGAGAACGTCACGATGTGATCGCTCATGAAGTGGTGCCACGAGTTCGGCTGCGTCCAGAACGACAGGCCGCCGAGATCGGCTTGCTTGAATTCGCCGAGCAGCTTCTTCGAGGCGACCTTCGCGTCGAGCGTCTGCGACTCGCCGCTACGGTCGAGCGGCAGGCGCTGCGTGCGAAAGCCGGTCGTATCGAGCAGCCGCTCGATCTCGGCCGACGGGAGGTTCAGTTCCGCCCATTCTTTCGCCCGCGCGATGCAAGTCTGTGCAAACGCTTCCATCCCTTCGGCGTTGGCCGGCGAGCGCTGATAGCCGAAGCCATATTCATAGAGCGAGATGGTCAGCTCGGGATGGTTCGCGACGCAGTGATAGCACTCGCGATTGTTCTCCATCGTGAGCTTCCAATTGCCCTTTTCGATGATGTCGATCTGCGCCGCGATCTTCGCGTTCGGCAGATCATGCGGCAGCAGGTACGGTTCCATTGCCGCGCGCATCGCAGCGAAATCGGCAGGCGGTTCGTCGGCGAGGCAGACGAAGATCAGGCCCGCGAGGTTCTGCACGTGAATCGATTTCAAGCTGTGCTTGCAGCGGTCGAACTGCTCGCCCATGTGCTCCGCAAACAGCAATTGGCCGGTGAGGTTGTAAGTCCAGCTGTGGTACGGGCACACGATATTGCCGACCGAACCCTTGTCTTCATTGCACAGGCGCGCGCCGCGATGGCGGCAGACGTTGTGGAACGCGCGGATCTTCATGTCGTCGTCGCGCACGATCAGGATCGAATCGTGACCGAGCTCGACCGTCACGTAGTCGCCCGGCTCCGGAACGTCCGGCTCGATGGCGACGTGAATCCAGTGCTTGCGAAAGATCGCTTCCATGTCGAGCGCGAAAATCTCGTCGCTCGTATAAAACGGCGCTTCGAGGCTGTAACCCTTTTTGCGCCGATCGACCAGCGCGCGAATGTCTGCCGATACTTTCATATCGTTGGCTCCGGATTCGTTACGTCTCTGTGCTTGAGTGCCTGGCTGAACGCAGGCACGTCAGTAATCGATGAGTTGGTGCTCGCGCAAATACGCGAGGATCACTTGTGCTTTTTCGACCGAACTTCCGTCAATTACGACGCTGCCGCCGCGGCTTTCGGTTGTCGTCGCCGAGAGCATCCGGGCATGCCCGGAGCGCTTTTCGGCGGCGGCGAGCTTCACAGGCTTGCGCTCGATCGGTCCCACCTTCCATGCGCCGGCGTCGGTGTCCGCGCCGGGCACGACACGCACCGGCCGGACCGCGCCGGCGCGCAGCCTTGCATACGCGTAGCGCGGCTGTGCGTTGGCGAGCGGATGCACGGCGACGACGGCCGGCAGCTGCGCGTCGACGCGCCGTCGCAATCCCTTCGGCAAAAACTGCCGGATCGTTGCGCGACCGTTGTCGACCGATACGTCGACGGCCGCGCCGACAAGCGGATAGCCGAGCGCTGCGGCAACACAGTACGGAAGCATGCCGGTGTCGTACGCGCCCTCAGCGCGCGTGCCGGTCAGCACGAGGTCGCAGCCCTCCAGGCGCGCCGCGAGCGCGCTCGCGGCGTCGCCGTCGCGATAGGTCAGCACCTCGACCTCGCGTGCGCCGAGCGCCAGGTATTCGGCGAGCGCGGGTGTGATCGGGTCGCCCGCATGGAGCACGTCGAGTTGCGCTTGATGGCGCTCGGCCAGCGCGCGGCCGATCTCGAGCGCGATCGCGTCGTTGCGGCTGTAGCGCGATTCGCCGCTGACCGGATGGCGGCCGACGGACACCAGCACCGCGATGCGTCTCAACAGTCGAGGGGCATTCATGCTGCGACTCCTGCCAGTTTCGGTTCGCCGGCCACGGCCGGCGTTTGTCCACGCGCTGCGCGCGCGGCCTGCACTTGCTCGATCAACGCGGCAATCGTCGCCTGCGCGTCGCCGACCACCGTCAGGTTCGCGCGCTTCGCGATCGGCGCGCTGCCGTCGAGGTTCACGGCGATCACGTGCCGGCAGTCTTTGATGCCCTGCAAGTGCTGCACCGCGCCGGAAATGCCGAACGCGATGTAGACGCTTGCCTCAACCGTCTTGCCGGTCGCGCCGACCTGCTTGTCGCGCGCGAAGTGGCCGTTGTCGACTGCGACGCGGCTCGCGCCGATCGCCGCGCCGAACGCACCGGCTAAATGCTGGAACGCCGCGATGTCGGTTACGCCGTTGCCGGCCGACACGATGAAATCTGCTTCCTCGAGCGCGACCTGCGCGGCGTCGATTTCCTCGAGGCCGAGGTCGCGGCAGGGCTGCGCGGCTTGATCCGCCGGTCGAACGAAATCGCCCGACAGACGCTCGCCCGAGCCGACGAAGGGCAGCTTCGCCTCGACCGCGTTTTGCGCGAGCAGGATCACTTCGGGCAGCGCGCGCGTCGCGAACGCGCGTTTCGCTTGCGCATACGCGCCGACGTGGTGCGCATCGATCTCGACGACGTGCGTCGCGACGCTCGCCCCGGCGGCGGCCGCGTAACGGCGGCCGAGATCGCCATCGCCGGTCGCGTTGTCCGGCACGAACACGTGCTTCGGCGACAGCGCCGCGGCACATGTCTGCAATGCCTGCAATTCGCGCTCCGGTGCGAAGGTGCGCCGGTCGAAGCCGGGCAGCTCGATCAGCTTGTCGACACCCAACGACGCCACGTCGTCCTTCAGTTCACCGAACACCAGCAACGCGACTTCGGTATGCGCGTCGGCAAGCAGTGCCGCGGCGGCGAGCGCCTGACGTGCGTGGTCGTCAAGCGCGCCGCGCTCGCTGTGCGCGACGACGAGATGGCGGCGCGACACGTCGCGCAGCGCGCGCACGGGCTTCGCTTGCTGAGCGCCGCCGTGCGCATGGCCGGCCCATTGGGCCGCGCTGGCGTCGGCACTGCCTTCTTCGCCCAGCGTAATGCGCTTGAGCCCAGCCGGCGTGACGACGAACGGCCGGCGCGGATCGATTCTCTTGATCGTATTCATCGATTCACTCCAGCGAGGCGGCGACGAGTTCGGCTACATCGAGCACATCGGGGCGCGGCCCCACGACGCCCTCGAGCATCGCCGTGCAATTCGGGCATCCGACCGCGACGACTTCCGCGCCGATCGCACGCGCATCGGCGATGCGGATGTCGGGAATCCGCTGCTTGCCGGGGATATCGGTCAAAGGCGCGCCGCCGCCACCGCCGCAGCAGCGTCCGCGCATGCCGTTGCGCTCCATTTCGACTACCTGGATGCCGATCGTTTTCAGCAGCTTGCGCGGCGCTTCGGTCTCGCCGTTGTAGCGGCCGAGGTAACACGGATCGTGATAGGTGGTGCGCTTCTCGCGCAGCGCTTCGACTGCCTTCGGCGCGATGCGGCCGCTCGATGCGAGTTCCGCGAGGAACGTCGTGTGATGCAGCACGTCATAGCGTGCGCCCAACGCACGGTACTCGTTACGCAGGCTGTGCATCACGTGCGGGTCGGCGGTCACGATGCGCTTGAAATTCAGCGTCGACAGCGTGCTCATCAGTTGCTTGGCCATACGCTGGAACGTGGCTTCGTCGCCGAGACGCCGCGCGACATCGCCCGTATCGGTTTCGATGCCGCCAAGCACCGCGTAATCGACGCCCGCGCGGTTCAACACTTTGACGAGCGCGCGCAGCGTGCGCTGGTAGCGCATGTCGAACGCGCCCTCGCCCGCGACGATCAGCACGTCGACCGCCTTGCCCGGCTGCGCGACCGGCGCGTCCAGGTCGACCGACCAATCGTAGCGCGCGGCTTTATCGTAGCCGCCCGCTGTGCCCGTCTCGCGCAGGTTGGCGAGCACCTCCGGGCCCTTGCCCGGCACTTCGCCGTGCACGAGCGTCTGGTTGCGGCGCATGTCGACGATCGCATCCACGTGCTCGATCAGCATCGGGCACTCCTGGACGCACGCGCGGCATGTCGTGCACGACCAGAGCGTCTGCGCCTCGATCAGACCCGATACGATCGGGCCGTTCGGCGCGCCGCCATGCTGGCCTTCCGCGATGCCTGGCGTCGGGCTGCCCGCATAAGCGGCATCGGTGCCGCCCGCCAGCCCGACAACGAGATCCTGAATCAGCTTCTTCGGATTGAGCGGCTGACCGGACGCGAACGCCGGGCATGCCGCCTCGCACTTGCCGCATTGCACGCACGCATCGAAACTCAGCAACTGGTTCCAGCGGAACTCGACGGGCTTTGCCACGCCGTATTCCTGGTGCTCAATGTCGGGCAGCTTCAGCGCCGTCGGCGGCGTGGCCGTGCCGTTGCCGGTGAACGATTCGCGCGTGGCCGCAAAACGCTCCTGGCGCGGGTGGAAGGCGAGATGCAGCAGGCCGGCCAATGCGTGTTTCATCGGGCCGCCCTTCGCGGCGCCGAACGTCATCGCGAAGGCGCCGATGCCGATCAGTACCGCGCAGCTCACCGCGAACGCCTTCGACATCGCGGAAGCCGGCACGACGATGAACAGCAGGAGCCCGAGCGCAAACGAGCCGAGCAGCCACGGCAGCGTATTCCAGGGGCCCTTCGACAGCCGCGTCGGCACATCCTTCGCATGACGGCGGCGCCACACGAACACTGCACCGACCAGCATCGCGAGCGCCGCGAGGAAGATCAGCTTGTCGAGCCACGGCGAATAGATCGCCAGCCCGTAGTTGACGAACACGAGCGCGAACGCGGCGATCGCGCCGCCGGCGGTCGCGACGTGTGTCTTCGCGATGTACGGATCGCGCGCCACCACATGGTGCAGATCGACGAAATAGCGCTTCGGAATCGCGAACAGGTTTGCGACGCCGAATGAGCCGGGCGCGGTGGCGCGCCCGAGACGCCAATACGCTGAGCGCTTCGCGAGCGCGAACGCAAGCCCCGCCACCGACAACCACAGCAACGCGGTAATGAGCAACGCCGGGCTCATGATCAAAAGTCCTTGCAAAGGCGCAGCGCGTCGTAGATCGCGCCGTGGATGTTGTGCATCGAAATGCAATCGCCGACGCGAAACAGCAGGAAGCGGCCGTCGCCCAGCGTCTCGGCGAGCGATGGCTGCGGCTCGGCCGCAAAGAGCTTGTGCACGTCGACCTGTCCGCGGTTCACGGACTCGGGCTTGAGCTTCCAATAGAGGGCGTCGTTGGGCGTGACGCCGTTTTCGATCACGACCTGATCGACCGCGCGCTCTTCCTGCTCCTCGGTGTATTCGTTGCGCAGCACGGCGATCTTCTTGCCGTCCTCTTCATACACGCTATCGAGCCAGTAGTTCGGCGTATGGATCACGCCCTGCGCATACAGGCGGCGATAGAAGATCGGGAACGTGGTGCCGCCGACGTCGTCGGCCACCTTGACGTCAGGCGTCACGATCTCGACTTTCGAGCCGCGGCTCGAGATGAAATCGGCGACGCCGGCGCCCGCATGCGTGCTCACGCCGTCGTAGACGAGCACGTTTTGTTTCGGCTCGACCCGCCCCGCGAGAATGTCCCATGAGCTGACCGCGAGCCCCTCCTCGACGCCCCACGCCGGCACCTGGTTCGTGAAGCTCGAACCGCCCGTCGCCAGCACGATGATGTCCGGCTTCTCCGCAAGAATCATCTTTTCGTCGGCCGCGACGCCGAGGCGCCGGTCGACGCCGAGGCGCCGGTCGACGCCGATGCGCTTCGTCTCCATGTCGAACCAGCGCACGATGCCGGCCATCTGCTCGCGCTGCGGCGCTTTCGCGGCCAAGAGGATCTGCCCGCCGACTTCGTTCTGCTTTTCGAACAGCACGACGTCGTGCCCGCGCAAACGCGCGACGCGCGCGGCTTCGAGCCCTGCCGGCCCCGCACCGACCACCACCACTTTGCGCTTCGGCCCGCGCGACTTCTCGACCACGTGCGGCATTGTCGCTTCACGCGAGGTCGCCGCGTTTTGCACGCACAGCACGTCGAGGCCGTTGTATTGGCGGTCGATGCAATAGTTCGCGCCGACGCACTGCTTGATTTCGTCTTCGCGTCCGTCGCGGATCTTGATGACCATGTGCGGATCGGCGATCTGGGCGCGCGTCATGCCGACGAGATCGACCATGCCGCTCGCGAGCAGGCGCTCGGCCTGGCCCGCGTCGCGGATGCTCTGCGCATGCATCACCGGAATCTTCACCACCGACTTGATGCCCGCCGCGAGATGCACGAACGGCTCCGGCGGCAGCGCCATCGGTGGCATGCAGTTGGCGAGCGTGTTGTGCGTATCGGCGCCTGAGCCGATCACGCCGAGATAGTCGATGAGCCCCGTTTCGGACATCGCTTGCGCGATCTCTTTCAGTTGCTCGTGATCGAGTCCGTCTTCGTGGAATTCGTCGCCGCACATGCGCAGGCCGACGCAGAAATCCTTTCCGACCGCCTCGCGCACGGCCGTCAGCACTTCGATCCCGAAGCGCAGGCGGTTCTGCAGGCTGCCGCCCCACTCGTCCGTGCGAAAGTTCGTGCGCGGGCTCCAGAACTGATCGATCAAATGCTGGTGGGCGGCCGAGATTTCGATGCCGTCCATCCCCGCGTCCTTCACGCGCTTCGCCGCCGCCGCGAAATCGGAGATGATGCGGCGGACTTCCTCGACCTCGATGATCTTCGCGTTACCGCGGTGTACAGGCTCACGCACGCCCGAGGGCGACATCAGATGCGGCCAGTGCTCGCCATGGAACGCCGAGCGGCGTCCCATATGCGTCGCCTGGATCATGATCTTCGCGCCGTGCCGGTGCATCGCTTCGGCCAGCCGGGAGAGTGGCTCGACGATGCGATCGGTTGCGAGATTCACCGATTTCCACCATCCCTGCGGACTGTCGATCGAGACCGGGCTCGACCCGCCGCACACGGCAAGGCCCACGCCGCCCTTCGCCTTCTCCTCGTAGTAGCGGATATAGCGATCGCCAGGCAGGCCGCCGGGCTCCGCGTACACCTCGGCGTGCGCGGTGCTGACAATACGGTTGCGCAGCGTGAGCTGGTTCAGCGTCAGGGGTTTGAACAGGTGGGGATAGCGCATTTCAAGCGACCTCGAACGTAGTGCTCTATTGCTGTGTTATTGAACGAGCGGCGAAACTTCAAACACGCAATGGTCATGGCCTTCGGCCGCGCATTGCACCTCTTTCGATTGCGAGCGCGGCGCATGCTTGCCTTGCTCGCTCGTATCGTTCACCCAGTCCATCGCGCCCGCGAACCAGCCGGCGAACATGTAGCAGAGCTTGCCCTCCTTGCCCGGCTGCTGGAGCACGAAGGACGAATGGCGCAGCTCGATGCGTGCGTGAGCGCTTGCCGGATCGGCCTCGACGATCTTGAAGAGACCCCAGCCGCGTTGCGACAAACGCTTCAAGTAGTGCTCGAAAACCGCCATGCCGCTGAGGCCGTGCTGCTTCGCTTCCTTATCGCACCAGTGGTACGCGGACTTGTAGCCGGCCTTGTAGAGAATCTCGGCATATGCATCGCGGCCAAGCGCTTCCTCGACTGCCGTATGGTTGTTGGTGAAGAAATGACGCGGGACGTACAGCATCGGCAGCGCGTCGGTGGTCCAGACGCCGGTGTTGGGATCGACGTCGATCGGCAGTTGGGGTTGCATTGTGGTGTCTCCGTAAGCGATGGGGCGCATGCGTATCGCTATTTTTGCGTATGTGGATGAAGCGAGGCTGAAGCGCTAGGCGCCCCACACGTCCTTGAAAACACGCACCCAGTTTTCGCCCATGATCTTGCGGATGCGGGTCTCGCTCCAGCCCGCGCGCTCCATCGCCGCGGTCAGGTTCGGAAACTCGCCGATCGTGCGGATCCCTTCGGGGTTCACGACCTTGCCGAAGTTCGTGAGGCGCCGATAGCGGCCCTTGTCGTGCGTCAGCATGTCGAAGAAGTCCGTGCTGTAGCCCTGCGTGAAATCGGTGCCGATGTCGACCGCATCTTCGCCGATCAGATTGACCACGTAGCCGATCGCTTCGATGTAGTCGTCGATGGTGGCGTCGATGCCGCGCTTGAGGAACGGCGCGAACATCGTCACGCCGACAAAGCCGCCGGCGTCGGCGATCTCTTTCAATTGCTCGTCGCTCTTGTTGCGCGGATGCTCCTTGAGCCCCGACGGCAGACAGTGCGAATAGCACACCGGCTTCTTCGAAAACGCGATCGCTTCCGACGACGTCTTCGCGCCGACATGCGACAGATCGACCATGATCCCGACGCGATTCATCTCCGTGATGACCTCGCGCCCGAAGTCCGACAGCCCGCCGTCACGCTCGTAGCAGCCGGTGCCGACGAGGTTCTGCGTGTTGTAGCAAAGCTGCACCACGCGCACGCCCATGTCGGCAAACGCTTCGATATAGCCGAGGTTGTCCTCGAACGCATGCGCGTTCTGAAAGCCGAAGATGACGCCGGTCTTGTTTTCCCGCTTCGCGCGCAGGATGTCGTCGGTCGAGCGCACGAGCGTGAGCAGCTCGCTGTTCTCGCGGATCTGCTTCTTCATCAGCGCGATGTTGTCGACCGTCTTCGTGAAGCTCTCCCAGACCGACACCGTGCAGTTCGCGGCTGTGATGCCGCCCTTTCTCATGTCTTCGAATACCGAGCGGTCGAACTTCGAGATGTTCAGGCCGTCGATGATGATGCTGTTCTCGTGCAGCGTACTCATGAAGTGCTCCAGGCTTGTCGGGTCGGTCGGATCAGTAGATCGGGAAGCGTTCGCACAGCGCGAAGATCTCGCGGCGCACGCGCTGCTCGGTGGCGTGGTCGCCTTCCGGATTCGCGCGCAGTGCGTCGAACACGTCGAGGATGAGGCGGCCGATCTCGCGGAACTCAGCGACGCCGAAGCCGCGCGTCGTGCCGGCCGGCGTGCCGAGACGAATGCCCGACGTGATCGTCGGCTTCTCGGTGTCGAACGGGATGCCGTTTTTGTTGCAGGTGATGCCCGCCCGTTCGAGCGCCTGCTCGACTTGCGTGCCCTTGAGCCCCTTCGGGCGCAAGTCGACAAGCAACAGGTGATTGTCAGTGCCGCCCGTCACGAGATCGACGCCGCCCTCCTCCAGTACTTCGCCGAGCGCCTGCGCGTTCGCGAGCACGCTGTCGATATAAGTTTTGAAGCCCGGCTGCAGCGCTTCGCCGAACGCGACCGCCTTGCCCGCGATCACGTGCATCAGCGGCCCGCCTTGCAGCCCGGGGAACACGGCCGAGTTGATCTTCTTCGCGATCTCCTCGTCATTCGTCAGAACAAACCCGCCGCGCGGGCCGCGCAGCGTCTTGTGCGTAGTCGACGTGACGACGTGCGCATGGCCGAGCGGATTCGGATGACGTCCCGCCGCGATGACGCCGGCGATGTGCGCCATGTCGACCATCAGCTTCGCGCCGACGCCGTCGGCGATCGCGCGGAAGCGCGCGAAATCGAGCACGCGCGGATAGGCGGAGAAGCCCGCGATGATGAGACTCGGCTTGTGCTGCTGCGCGAGCTCCTCGACCTCGCCGTAGTCGATCAACATCGTGTCGCGGTTCACGCCGTACTGCACCGCGTTGAACCACTTGCCCGAGAGCGCCGGCTTCGCGCCATGCGTGAGGTGCCCGCCTGCGTCGAGCGACATGCCGAGCACCGTATCGCCAGGCTTTGTCAGCGCGAGCATCACCGCGCCGTTGGCCTGTGCGCCCGAGTGCGGCTGCACGTTCGCGTAGCCCGCGTTAAAGATTTGCTTCACGCGCTCGATCGCGAGCGCTTCGACTTCGTCGACGAATTCGCAACCGCCGTAGTAACGCTTGCCCGGATACCCCTCGGCGTACTTGTTGGTCAGCACGGAGCCTTGCGCTTCGAGCACCGCGCGCGACACGATGTTTTCCGACGCGATCAGCTCGACCTGCGACTGCTGCCGCTCGAGCTCTTTGAGGATGGCGTTCTGAACCGACCCGTCGCGATGGGACAAAGACTGCGAGAAGAAGGACTGGCTGTTCGACATGGAGCGTCCGTGACAGTGAGAGTGGGCGAAGGGCAACGCGAGGACCCCGCGATTTCCGGCATTCCAGCGGAGTCACGCTATGGCTGCCGACGGCACTATTCTTGTCGTTCGGATTTGCTGTCGTGATGCGAATTTAGACGTGTTCTTTACCTTTTCCGCCATTCGCGTCCATTTACCACTAATCGTCAGCGCAAAGCGCCCATGCGACGCGCCAACGCCGTCAAAGGATCGCCTCGTCCCGCAGACGGAACTGCGCAACCGCATCGTTGAACCGCGCGCTCTGCTCTTCGAGCGACAGCGCGACGGCCGACGCCTCCTCGACGCGGCGCGTTGAAGCGCCGATCAGCTCCTTGATCTCTTTGGCAGCCGACGCGCTGCGCGCGCATCGACGTGGCAAATTGCGACCTACGTATGCGCGGCCTAGGGTTTTGTCGCATGGCACGTTTCTTCTGCTCGCTCCCAAAATACGGTGCGGCATTCCAGCCACCCTAACCGACACCGATCAAGCTCAAGGAACGGTCCATATGTCCCCCGACCGTGCAGCGAAGTTCGCACACTTCGCCTTCATGCCACTGCCTAACTTCACCATGATCGCGTTCGTGAGCGCGATCGAAGTGCTGCGCATGGCCAACTACTTGAGCGGCGAGCCGCTCTACCGATGGTCGATCGTCAGCCCGGAAGGCGGCCCGGTGACGGCAAGCAACGGGCTCGATATCAACACCGGCCCGGTGGAATGCGTCGGGCAACCGGACATCGTGTTCGTCTGCGGCGGCGTCGACGTGCAGAACGTCACGACGGCCGCGCATCTGTCGGCGTTGCGGCGCTTTGCCCGCATGGGTGTCGCGCTCGGCAGCCTCTGCACGGGCACCTATGCGCTCGCGAAGTCCGGCCTGCTCGCCGGCTACGCCTGCGCCATCCACTGGGAAAACATGTCGGCGCTCAAGCAGTCGTTTCCCGACACGCGCTTCTTGAAGGAGCTGTTCGTCATCGATCGCGACCGCATCACCTGCACGGGCGGAGTCGCACCGCTCGACATGATGCTGCATCTGATTACTGCACGCGTCGGTACCGCACGCGTCATGCAGATCGCCGAGCAGTTCATCGTCGAGCATGTTCGCGACAACAATGCGCAGCAGCGAATCCCCCTCATTGCACGGCTGGGTTCCGCTAACAAGTCGCTGTTCGAAGTCATGGCGCTGATGGAAAACAACATCGAGGAACCGCTCTCGCGCGATGAGTTGGCGCGTCTTGCCAACATGTCGCAGCGACAATTGCAAAGGCTGTTTCATGAGCATCTCGGGATGACGCCCACGCATTACTACCTGACGCTTCGGCTGCGTCGCGCGCGTGAACTGCTGTTGCAGACCGATATGTCGATCATGGACATCACGATGGCGTGCGGTTTCCAATCGGCGTGCCACTTCAGCAAGAGTTACCGTGAGACGTTCGGCGTGCCACCCACGCGCGAACGCCGCAAGCAGCTCGCGCCACTGGCGGCCCACGCTTGAGCCGCCCGCTCCCGGCTCACGACGTCTGCCAGCCATTGAGTAGGGGGCGGGGTCACCCCCGTCGCCCTCTCACACCACCGTACGTGCGGTTCCGCATACGGCGGTTCATTAAACACGCTGGAAGCGCCGCTGAGTCTCCAGCAACGAAACCAACCCTAGTACGTCAAAGAAGCTCTTCGGATAAGCCGTGTTCATGTGGCTCGCGCCGGCGTTCCACCAGGGGCCCCGTCCGTTGCTTGCCGATTTCCATGCACGCGTCTTATCCAGGCCTCGCGCTTGTAGTCGCCTGTTACGGGTAGCCGGGCGTTTCCATTGCCGCCACAGCAGGCAGCGCAGTTTGCGCCGTATCCACCCGTCCAGCTCCTCCAGCACACCTTTTACCTCAGTCAGACGGAAGTATGAGGCCCAGCCACGTAGCACCGGGTTGAGTGCCGCGATCGTGACGGCGAGGTTGCGCGAGGCATTCCCCACCACGATCTCACGCACCCGGTCCCGCAGTCGCTTCAGACTGCTGTCGGCCACCTTCAGGCGCGCCTGCTTGTGCCATGTGGCGCTGTAGCCCAGAAACTTCCGCTGCCAGGGCCGCGCAACGGCGCTTTTATCCCGGTTAACCTGGAGTTTCAGTTTCTTCTCCAGATATTCGGTGATCGCCACCATCGCGCGCTGTCCTGCCGTTTGGCTTTTGACGTAGATGTTGCAATCATCGGCGTACCGGCAGAACCGATGTCCCCGACGCTCCAGTTCGCGGTCCAGATCCGTCAGCAGGATATTTGACAACAGCGGTGACAGCGGGCCGCCCTGGGGCGTACCTTCAGTCCTCGCGCTGACGACCCCTTCAGACATCATGCCCGCTTCCAGATAGCGTCGGATCAGTTTCAATACCCGTCCATCTTTCACCTTGCGGGCGACCCGCGACATCAGGATGTCGTGGTTCACCCGGTCAAAGAATTTCGCCAGATCCAGGTCAACCACCCAGCGGCGGCCTTCCCTGATATAGCCTTGCGCTCCTTGCACCGCTTGCCATGCATTGCGGCCCGGTCGGAAGCCGTAGCTATGCCTGGAGAATTCGGGATCGAACTCCGGCTGGAGAACTTGCAGCAGCGCCTGCTGGATCAGTCGATCCAGTACCGTCGCAATACCCAGTGTGCGCACCCCGCCGTCAGGCTTGGGTATCTCCACCTTGCGTATCGCCGCCGGCATGTGGGGCCAGCAGCAGACGTCGTGGCTGCATCAAGGCCGGATATAGATCCGCAGCCCATCCTGTCTATCGGAACACACGAGAAACTAGCGCAAACGGGACGCGTTCATATAGATTACCCCACCACGCGCTACGCCTTCGACGGCGTCGTCAACAACGTGGGACTCGTCCGACCTCAGGTCCTCGGTGAAATCCAGCTCGACGACCTGGACGATGTGTTCGCGCTCAACCTGCACCCGGCCGTGCAGGCCGTGCAGGCCCTGTTGCCGGGCATGCACGCTCGCGGCTGGGGCCGGGTCGTCAACGTTTCCAGCCTGACAGTCCTCGGCATCACACACCGGACCGCGTACGCCGCCGCGAAAGCCGCGCTGGTCAGCGTCGCGCGCTCGTGGGCGCTCGAGCTGGCGAAAACCGGCATTACCGTCAACGCCGTCGCGCCCGGCCCGACGGAGACGGAACTGTTCCGCAAAAACAGTCCTCCCGGCAGCGAAGGGGAGCAACGCTACCTGTCGGCAGTGCCGATGGGCCGGTTCGGCAAGCCCGACGAAATCGCCGCGGCGATCGCGTTCCTGTTGTCGGACGATGCCGGTTTCATCACCGGACAGACGCTGTATGTCGACGGCGGCGCCTCCATCGGCAAGGCGCAGATCTGACCGCATTCCGGCCTAGAATGACTTCTATTGCCCCCTGCCATCCGTCAGGGACCACATTCAGTAAGAACGCTATAGCGGCACGGCGGCTAGGATTCATGGAACGGCACCGCCCGCGCCTAGCCGGAGCCCTCTACCGCGCGAGCGGTGTCCTTCCTCGACCCGCTACTGCCGTTCGGGCAAAATCTGTGAACGGCTCAAGTTCAACTCAATCCAGACCAACGAGCGTCACGCATGCATCGACCCGCTATTGCATCTCGCCGACGTCTGAGCGGCGCCGCCATGGCCATTTCCGGGCTCCTTTTCGTTCTTTACCCGGCGATCCGCCCTTTCTCCGACGAGCGCTCCCTGCGGGGTGCTGCCGCGTTCGCGAGCGGCCAGTGGTTGATCGCGCACATGTTGGCCATGGTGGCTTTTACGTTGCTTCCATTGGGGCTGCTCGAGCTTCACAGGTCACTACAACGGACGGCGGCAGAACGCGGCGCGTACTGGGCGGTCGTGCTGAGCCTGCTTGGGACAGGACTGACCTTGCCGTTCTACGGCGGGGAAGCCTACGGTCTTCACGCGATCGGACAGCAGGCCGTCATCCAACAGAGTGTTGCGGTGCTGAGTCTCGCCACCGATGTTCGTTCCGGCCCCGGCCTCGCCATGTTTCTTATTGGGTTGCTGTTGCTCGCTGTCGCGGCGATCATCGCCGCAACTACGATCTGGCATTCGGTCATTTATCCGCGATGGAGTGGCGTACCCCTGGCCTTAGGCCTCGCGCTCTACATCCCGCAGTTCTTCGGAACGCAGCCGCTGCGCGTCGCCCACGGGCTGCTTGTCGCCATCGGATGCTGGTGGATTGCCGCAGGGATATGGAGCCGCGGCACAACACAATGCTCGCTGGCTACGCAATTCAATCCTGGAGCGCATTTGTGTCGCCGGGAGGCAAGCGAACCATGATCGATCTCGACAAGCTGGGCAGGATACCGGTGTTTGCGGACCTTTCGCCGGAACGGCTGCAATGGCTGTGCGACAACCTGACGGAGTTCACTGTCGAGGCAGGCAGCGTACTCCTCGACGAAGGCGAGCTGAGCTCCAGTCTCTTCATTCTGCTCGAGGGAGAGCTCACGTTAACGCGACGAGCGGAGGGACACCTTCCGAGCGAGCGTTTTGTTGCGCCGGAGATCTTGGGCACGCCATGCCTGATTGCTTCGATTCCCTATCCGGCGACCGTCAGGGCCGCAACCCCTTGCCAGCTCGCCGAGCTTTCGGACGCCGCCTTCCGCGATCTGTTCATGTCGTGCGACCCTTTCAACCGCGCCATCACCCGCGTGATGACCGACTGGCTCACCACGCTCGAAGCGGCCGGACACAATCACGAGAAGCTGGACGCATTGGGCAAGCTCGCGGCCGGGCTCGCACACGAGCTGAACAATCCCGCTTCGGCCGTTGCGCGTGCGCTCGACCACCTGCTCGGCGAACTCGCAGCGCTTGAGAATTCAGCGTTGGCGCTAGGCTCGAGCGCGGTACCTCGCGATGCCGTGGATGCACTGAGAGCACTAGCCACGAACAAGACTTCGGAAACTGGCGCGAGCGGCGCGGATTCACTGCGGCAGAGCGAAGCGGAAGCACGCCTCTGCGACTGGCTCACTGCCCAGCGCGTGACCAAGCCGTGGCTGGCTGCTCCGTGTCTTGTCGCACATGGAATCACGTCCGACGCGCTCGGGCACGTGGCTGCCGGCCTGAACGCCGAACAGTTCGATGCAGGCGTCGGGTGGATCGCTCAGGTACTGGAGCTTCGCTCGGTACTGCGCGAGGCGATGCGCGGCGCGGAGCGGATCTCGGACATTGTGAAGGCGATGAAGGCGTACTCGTACATGGATCAGGGACCGCAGCAGGAGATCGATATTCACGACGGCATCGAGGATACGCTGACGGTGCTTGCGCATGAACTGAAGCAGACCGTCGTGATCATCCGCGACTACGACCGCAGCCTGCCGCGTCTGCAGGTATATGGCAGCGAACTCAATCAGGTGTGGACGAGGATCATCGCTAACGCGATCGAGGCGATGAACGGGCACGGCGACCTGACTATCCGCACGCGCCGCAATGCGGACTGCGCGATGGTCGAGATTACCGATACCGGGCCCGGTATTCCGCAAGCAGCTGTGCCACACCTGTTCGAGCCTTTTTTTACGTCGAAGCCGGTAAGCAAAGTGCAGGGGCAGGGCCTGGGACTTGGTCTGCACATCGCCTACCGTATCGTGGTCAATCGGCATGGCGGGACGATTCAGGCAAGCTCACGTCCTGGCGAAACGACCTTTCGGGTGACGCTCCCACTGGCAGGTGCGGGGACCGGTGTCGCTTGACCTGAGGGACACGTGGCCTGGCTTCTCTCGCAATCGCGATGAAAGCACGCCCGCTGTCCCGGATTCAGCCCGTCGTCCTGCGCTCAATGAATGGCGGCCAGCGGCAGACGCACCTGGAATATTGTTTCGCCCGCTCTTGAGACGATATTGATCGTGCCACCGTGGCGGTTGACGACAGTACGGTAAGCGATGTGCAAACCCAGGCCGCTTCCCTTGCCAGGTGGTTTGGTCGTAAAGAACGGATCGAATAGCTGTGCCTGGATCTCCTCCGGGATGCCGGGGCCGGTATCGGCGATCTCGACCGATGCCAAATCCCCTTCCCGGCGCGTGCGGATAGTGATCTCGCCTTCGCCCGACATCGCGTCAACCGCATTGTCGATCAGGTTGGTCCACACCTGGTTGAGTTCGCCACCGCACACCGGCACGCGCGGCAGCGTGCGATCGTAATCGCGCTTGACCGTGACCCCATGCTTGAGCTTGTACCGCATGATCGTCAGCGTGTCCTCGATGCCGTCGTGGATGTCGACCTCCTGCAGCGGCGCCTGGTCCATATACGAGTAGTCTTTCATGGCCTTCACCAGCTCGGAAATACGCGCGGCGCCGAGCCACGCCTCGTCTGTGAGGGCCCGCAGTTCCAGCCTGGCAGCCAGCCACCGGATGCCCGCGCCGAACTGCGCGGAGCTCACACGTGCGGCTACCGGAGCAAGATCGTCCAGCGAGATCCCGGCGGCCACCAGTTGCGGCGCGACAAGCCAGGGTTTTGCGGTGCCGCATCCAGCCAGCCAATCCGCCAGCGAGCCTTCCGCTTCGCTTTGCTGCACCGCGCTTTGATGGTTCGCTTGCACGGGTATCGCGCGGCTTGCCAGCTCGTTCAGCGTCCCCATGACATCGGCAGGCATCGCGCTTGAAACCAGTGCGTGGATGGCTTCGCCTGTGCCAGCGAGCGATGCGCGCAACTGGTCCGTCGCGCGCGCGACGGCGGCTGCGGGATTGTTCAGCTCATGTGCCAGTCCAGCGGACAGCCGGCCCAGTGCGGCCAGCTTCTCGCCAGTGAGAATGAACGTGTCGTAGGCGCTAATGCGCGCGAACATCGAACGATAGATGACCCTGCTGAAGGACTGGCATTCGCTTAGCAGCGTGCGAAACGCGTCGTCGGATAGCGCAACCAGACGGCAGTTCGTCGCAGCGGTGAAGGTCAACGGCACCGGCACCTCGGCGAGCAGCGCCGCTTCCGCGATGGAGGTCGGCGCGCTGCGCCGGTCGTCGAACATCTGCCGTCCACCGACGGCTTTTTCCGTCACCAGTTCGCCCTCGAGCAGTATGTATTGATGGGTGACGCGCTCGCCTTCCCGAATCAGCACGTCGCCTTTGTTCAGGCGACGCTCGCTCAGGTTTTCGCTCAGCCATTGCCTGCGCTCCTCGGACATACCCGCGAAGAGCGGCATCTCGAACAATGCGGTCAGGTCGCTCATAGATTCGCCAGGTACTGGTGGACAGAGTGCACCGCAATCGCGCCTTCTCCGACAGCCGCCGCGACGCGCTTGACCGAGTCGGCACGCACGTCGCCGGCCGCAAAGACACCCGGCACGCTGGTTTCCAGCAGGAACGGGTCGCGCCTGGGCAACCATCCGCCCTGCCCCCGGCCTGCCTTGACGACGGCGCGGCCGGTCAACAGAAAGCCATGCTCGTCGCGCTCGAGTACCCCACGCAGCCACTCCGTGCAGGGCGCGGCGCCGATGAAAACGAAAAGGCCAGTCGCGGGAACAGACTCTATTTGTCCGATCCGGACATCGCGCAGCGTGATTTCCGCAAGGTGCCCCTGACCGCTCACGCTTTCCACCACGGTATTGGGACGCAGATGGATGTTCTCCGTATCGTTGATCTGTGTGAGCAAATAATGCGACATATCGGGATTCAGGGAGCCGCCGCGGCACAGGATGGTCACCGAGCGCGCGTACTTCGACAGGAACATCGCACCCTGCCCAGCCGAATTAGCCGCGCCGACGACGTAAAGATCCTGATTGGCGCAGGCGACCGCGTCGACAAGCGAGGCGCCGTAATAAACGCCCGCACCCGTCAGTTCCTCGATACCGCGAGCCTCGAGCTTGCGATAAGACACGCCGCTCGCGACCATGAGCGCCAGGCAGCTGACTTCGGCTCCATCCGACAGCCTGATGAACTTGTACGGCTCGTCGATGCGCAGACCCACCGCCTGTTGCGTCAGGATCATTTCCGCGCCGAAACGCCTCGCCTGCATCAGCGCACGGCGCGACAGCTCCGCGCCGGTCACGCCGGCCGGAAAGCCGAGATAGTTGTCGATGTGGGAACTGGTGCCGGCCTGGCCGCCGGGCGCATCGCATTCGACGATCGCCACATGAAGTCCTTCAGAGGCGCCATATACGGCGGCAGCCAGCCCGGCCGGCCCGCCACCGACGATCACGAGGTCAAAAAACGGCGTGGTCGAACGCGTGCGCAAGCCCACTTGCTCGGCAATCTGACCGGTCGTGGGCCGACTCAAGACCGTGCCGTCCTCGAAGACCAGCACCGGCAGTTGCTGCTGCGCCGGGCTCAACGCGTTCAGCAGCGGGTCCGCCTCGTCGTGCCGCTCCACGTCCAGCCAGCGGTACGGAATGTGATTGCGCGCCATGAAGTCACGCAATTGATGCCCTTGCGGCGACCAGCGATGATCGAGCAGACGAATGCCCTGAAACGGAGGTAAATAGGAGGCCTGCCAGTCGGCGAGCAGATCGTCGAGCGCTGGATAGAAGTTTTGTTCCGGCGGATGCCAGGGTTTGCGCAGGTACTGGTCGAGGTGCACCGTATTGATCGCACGAATCGCGGCATCCGTATCCGCATAGGCGGTCAGGAGCACGCGCTTGGCGTCGGGAAACAGCTCGATGGCCTGCTCGAGAAACTCGATACCGCTCATCTGCGGCATGCGCTGGTCCGCGATGAAAAGCGCGACCGGGCGGTTTAGCCGGCGCAGTTCTTGCACGGCGTCGAGCGCCGCCCTGCCTGATTCGGTGCGCACGATCCGGTAATGCTCGCCGTACGCAACCTGCAGGTCACGGGCAACCGCACCGGACACGATGGGGTCGTCGTCGACTGCGAGGATGACGGGCTTATCCATGGGATGTCGAACTCTGCAAACACTCCCTGACATCTTCAAAACTGGCGCGGCGCTGCTCGGCGACAGGCCGAGGCCTGGACCGACGGGTTGAGAGCGCGCCTGAATCCATTTTAGGCGCTACCAAGTCCGTACTCCCCAGGGTGCCAACGCTACCGCGCCATGGCCGGCGCGGTGTCTTCGGCCACTGGCGCGGCCACCGACGCAACATCAGGCGCTGCGTGGGACAGTTTCATCATGCGCGGCTGGAGCAACAGCGCGACGAGCCCGCTCCAGCCGGTCTGATGCGAAGCGCCGACACCGCGTCCGTTGTCGCCGTGAAAGTACTCGTGGAACAGTACGAGATCCTGCGAACGCGGGTCGGCCTGCAGCATCGGATAGGCCGCCATCACGGGCCGCAGGCCTTGTGCATCTTTGAGAAAGAGCGTGGTGACGCGCCGTGCGAGGTCATCGGCAATCTCGCTCAGCGAAAACCTGTTGCCCGATCCCGTCGGATATTCGACGCGAAACCCATCACCGTAGTAACGATGGAACTCATACAGCGATTCGACCAGCAGGTAGTTGACCGGCATCCAGACCGGCCCGCGCCAGTTCGAATTGCCGCCGAACACGCGCGAGTCCGATTCAGCAGGCAGGTACTTGATGCAGAAGCTCACGCCGTCATGGTCGAAGACGTACGGTGCATCGCGATGCACACGGGACAGGGCCCGCACGCCGTGCTCGGAGAGAAACTCGTCTTCATCGAGCGCACGGCGCAGCAGCGCCGTCATCCGGTGTCCGCGCAACAACGACAGCAGCGTGGTGTTGCCTTTGCCAGGTTCGGTCCAGCGCGACACCAGCTTCGCCAGATTCGGCCGATGATCGAGAAACCATGCCAGCCGTTCGCGCAATCCGGGCAGATGACCGTACACGCGCTCTTCGAGCACGTGTACGGCGAACAGCGGAATCAGCCCGACGATCGAGCGAATGCGCATCGGCAGACGGGTACCGTCCGGAAGGTGCAGGACGTCGTAGAAGAATTCGTCGTGTCCGTCCCATAACCCTGTCCTGCAGCCTTCGCTGCAACTGACTGCTTCCGCGATATACAGAAAGTGCTCGAAGAACTTCACCGCGATTTCGACGTACGCGTTGTTCGTCATCGCCAGTTCGAGGCCGATCTGCATCAGGTCGAGCGCGTACGAGGCCATCCATGCCGTGCCGTCGGCCTGATCGATGCGGCCGCCGGTCGGCAGCGGCGAAGACCGGTCGAAGATGCCCACGTTGTCGAGTCCAAGAAAGCCGCCCTGAAAGATGTTGCGGTCATCGGCGTCCTTGCGGTTGACCCACCACGAGAAATTGAGCAGCAGCTTGTGGAACATGACTTCGAGAAACTCGTGATCGCCAACGCCCGTCACCTCGCGGTCGAGTTCGTACACACGCCATGTTGCCCACGCATGAACCGGCGGATTCGCATCGCCGAACGCCCACTCGTAGGCGGGCAATTGCCCGTTCGGATGCATATAGCGCTCCTTCACGAGCAGCAGCAATTGCTGCTTCGCGAAGTCGGGATCGATCATGGCGAACGCGACCGCATGAAACGCGAGGTCCCACGACGCGTACCATGGGTACTCCCACTTGTCGGGCATCGACACGATGTCGCCATTGCACATATGCCGCCAGTCCGCGTTGCGGCCGTGCCTCCGTGCTCTTGGCGGCTTCGGCTGGCCGGGGTCACCGTCGTGCCAGCGCGTCACGTCGAACTGGTAGTACTGCTTCGTCCACAGCATGCCGGCGAGCGCCTGACGCTGCACGAGCCGCGCATCGACGTCGGGGATGTCGTGCTGAAGCGCCGCATAGAATTCGTCGGCCTCCGCTTGCCGGCGCGCGAAGAGCTCGTTCATGTCGAGCGGCACGGCATCCGGAGCCGGTTCGGGACGCCAGCGCAGATACAGCACCGAGCGCTCATGAGGCGCGAACTGCAGGTACACATGCGCGGCGGCGCGGGTGCCCTGGTCGCGCCGGATGGCCTGCTCGTCGCCGTCAACGAGGTAGTCATTGAAGCCGTCCTTGAACGGCCCCGCTCCTTCGAAGCCGAAAAGGCGGCGCACATTCGTTTCGTTTTCGCAGAAGAGCCACTCGATCGGCTGTTGCGCCGACGCTGTCACGATCATCGTTCCCAGCGCGGGATTGTGCGCGACGACGCGCGCGCCTTCCTCTGCATTCGGCTCCAGCGTGAGCGACGGCTTGCCGCGCTTGCCCGACCACGCCCATCTGTTGCGCGCCCAGAATTGCGGCAACACATGAAGCGCCGCGCGCTGATCCGCGCGGTTTTCTACCGTAACGCACATCACGATATCGTCGGGTGTGTGCTTCGCATACTCGACGCAGACGTCGAAGTAGCGGTTATCGTCGAACACGCCCGTATCGAGGATTTCATATTCGGGCTGATCGGCGCCGCGCCGCAGATTTTCGTCGATCAGATGCTGGTACGGGTACGCGTCGTGAGGATACTTGTACAGCATCTTCATGTACGAATGCGTCGGCGTGCCGTCGAGATAGAAGTAAAGCTCCTTTACGTCCTCGCCGTGATTGCCTTCCTCATTCGTCAACCCGAAGAGCCGTTCCTTGATGATCGGATCGTGCCCGTTCCAGAGCGCGAGCGAGACGCACCAGTCGAGCGGGTCGTTGCCGAATCCGGCAATGCCGTCCTCACCCCAGCGGTACATGCGGCTGCGCGCATGATCGTGTGGAAAGTAGTCCCATGCGGTGCCATTTTCGCTGTAGTCTTCGCGAACAGTGCCCCATTGCCGCTCGCTCAGATAAGGTCCCCAGCGGCGCCATCGGTCGAGTTCCGGACCATGGAGCCGGGCCCCTTCCTTCGACTGGAGAAGATTGATTGCTCGTAGCGGCGGCATGGAACCTCCCGACCCGACATCGACCAGCCAACACATTCAATGCATGAACGTCTGTCCTTTTTCGACGAACGGCCCCATCGACCGTGGCCAGACGGTGCCTTAATGATAGGCGCCATCGTGCTGCGGCGGCGATCCACCGTACCGGCCGGCGTACCCCCTCGCTGTCTCCCGGTTATCCGGCGCAGCACGAGAGCTGCGTCACGTCCTGCTCGATCGGGTCGACGCCACCCGGCGCTCATCCGCGCCTTTGTGGCACGTCGCAGGCGTCGGTGGTGCATCGCCGGTGGGCGGGCGAGGTCAGATCCCAGATTGCGACGGCAAGCATCGATGCGAGGCCGGCATACAGCAGACCCGGCGCCCACGTCCGGCCGAGAAACACCACCGACGCCGCCAGCACGATCAGCGGGCCGATCATGCCCAGCGCGCTACGGTGCCATTGCCGATGGCTCAGGAAGCCCAGTGCATTCGCGACCAGCACCAGAAGCGCGGAAACCGGCAACACGATTTGCACCAGCAGACCTTCGTAACGGTTCAGAAAGCCCAGTCCAAGCGCGGCCCCCAAGCTGGCCAGCGCTGGGAAGCATCCCGCACAGCCCATCGCGGAAACGAGGCTGCCGAGCGCGCCGGTCTTGTCGGCGATGCGAGTCAATACGCTCATGGTGACGACTCCGGTTACGGGTTCAATGGATAGCGTAACCTTAGGTCCGTACCTCAGTACGGAGTCAAGCGGAATGAACAACCATCGCGAGAGCCTGACCATTGGCGCCTTCGCCAGAGCGGCGGGCGTCTGCGCGGCAGCGGCGGGTCAGCGAGAGCCTGGACCTCCCTGCTCTCCTTCCCTCGTCCCGTCGAAGACTGAAACGCACCTCCCTTCGCCGAAGCCTGCCGCGCCGGGCCTGATTAGGTGTAACGGGGGGGACCAAGCTGAGCGCGAATTTCTATCATAAGCCTGACAGTTATAAGGCCTAGCGTTTTCATACGGGAGCTGGGTAGTTCCCCGTGGGCGCGTAGTCGCATCAAGCTACATATAGCGCGACAGTTCCCATCTCGCTGCTTGTCGTCACCGCGTCAGGGTCAGGGTCATTTGGTATCTGATCATTGACACGGACTGCGATGTTTCCGAATAGCTCTGTGCATCTATATAACCCTGGCGCTTATGATAGAAATTCGCGCTCAGCTTGCTCCACCCCCATATGGGGTGCCGTCAAGATTCGGATTTTTTCGTACGCCAGGCGTCTTGGTGGGCGTTCCGAACGTCGCTGATCGACCCAACAGAGCCGTTCGTCACGACGCATTGTCTATGGCTGGCAGAGCGATGAGAGCGGCCATTTGAAGTTGTTCATCGCCTGTGGCCAGGCGTAACGGGTATTCCGGCCCGGTTATCGGTTGCTCATTATTCGTGAAAGGCCCACGACGAGTCGACGGTCACCGGAAGGATGAAGAACGCAGTTATAACCACACAGTAAATCGCGTTCCTATCGCGAGACTGCTCACCGTCAACCGCCAATTGTGCGCCAACGCAATTTCCTTACATATTGCCAATCCGAGGCCCGCCCCGTCGTGTCTTGCATTTGGCGCACGCCAGAATCGCTTGAACAGAAACGGAAGATGATCCTTCGGTATGCCACACCCTTCGTCACGAACCTCGATCGATGCCTCGTCGATCGTTAACGACACGATGCTGTTGGCGCGCGATGCATTGATCGCGTTTTCGACGATATTCTTGAGGAGGATGAACAGCGCGCCCTTGTCCGCCCAGATCGGCGGCGATGCACGACACTCCTCGATCCGCAGCGTCACCTGTTTTCCATCCGCCTTAGGGGCCAGATACGCGACGACATCCTGCATTACATCGATCGTGCGGACTTCGCCGAAGTCGAAATTCTGCGCCTCGCTGACTTCAGCAAGATGCAGGAGTTGTCGAACCTGTCGCGACATCAGGTCGATTTCACGAAACAGCAGGTCTTTCCGCGCGATCTCCGGCTGCAACTCGATCTGCCCGCGGATCAAGGTGAGCGGCGTTTGAAGTTCATGCGCGGCGGCCGCAAGAAATTGCTGTTGGACTACGAAACCATTCTCCAGTCGTTCAAGCGCCTCGTTGAAAGCGTTGATCAACGGCTTGATCTCACTCGGAATGCCACTGGCCAAAAGGCGCGTTTTTAGCCGGCGCGGGGTTATCCGCGTAGCCGCCTCTGACGCATCTCGCAACGGCTTGAGCACCCGGTAGATTGTAAGCGGCAGCACCAGGCCCGAAATAATAGCCACAACGAAGAAAATAACCTTGACCGTGGCCGGAATCGGCTTGACTTTTGAACTGACCAAGGCGTCCAGGAAACGTTCGCTGGTTGCGGTCTGCACATAGAACGCGGATTGTCCTCGCAGGACCCGCTGCGTCGCGACGAAGAACAGCTTTCCATCGATATTCACGTAGGATATCTTGCCGACGGCTCCAGCCAGATCGGCTGTCAGCCACGGACCGACTGTGTTTGCTCCCGTCGAGGCAAGCAGGACGTGACCTTGTCCATCCAGCACACGGTATTTGAGTTCGGTGGGCACGAGATTAAACAGCCACCCAACATCACGATCATGAAGGTCGACAGAATAGGGGCGATCCGCCTTGTTGAACCTGATTCCATCGATTACCCGATCGAGGTCCTCCGTCAATTCGTGGCGACCCAGCGTCTGCTGTGGATAGTGATCGAACACGTAGATAACCAGACCGGCAATCACCGTCAGGCTGACTGCAAGTGCGACGACGGTCGTCGCCCACAGCCGCGCCGACAGGCTTTGAATGTAGTGATCGAGCATGACGCCCCCACATTAGAACGGGTGTGGAATGCCTGAGCCGAGTAATAGATCGCTCATGGAACACCTCTCAAGTGCCTTCCGGCCGCCCCGAAAGCTGCCGCTGTTGCTCCGATACTTCCTCGAGAGCAAATCCCGCGCTGCGAACGTTCGTTAGGCGTGTCCTGGTGTTGATCGAAGCCAGTTTCTTACGCAACCGGTGCACGGTCACCTCCAGTGCATTCGGTGTTACGGCTTCGGCGAGACCCCAGGCGGCATGCTCAAGTGCAGCGTGCCGCACCGTTCGGCCGGCCGCTTCGATCAGGCAAAGCATGATCTGCAGTTCAGCGGGCGCGAGCAGGACCAACCGCGCGCCGCAGCGCATCTCACGTTGCTGGGGATCCACTTCAACGTCCGCGAATGACGCGACAAGCGTAGTTAGCACCACTGGCCGGCGCATCAGAGTGCGCACCCGCGCAACCAGCTCGCTCATCTCAAACGGCTTGGTCACGTAGTCGTCCGCGCCGCTTTCGAGCCCGTCGACACGATCGTGCAAAGCATCGCGGGCCGTTAGCATGAGGCACGGCGTCATTTGACCGGTCGCACGCAACGCGCGCAGGAAGCTCAGCCCATCGCCGTCCGGAAGGCTACGATCGATGATCAACACCGCGTAGTCGAACTGGCGCACACCGTAGGTTGCTCCAGAGATATTGTGAAACTGGTCGGTTTCGATTCCCACGCGCATGAGGGCCTGGCTCACCATGTCGGCGAGGCGTGCATGGTCTTCGACAATTGCAACTCGCGACATGACGCTGAACTCACTTGAATTGGTATATGTAGCCGATCCCGACCTCCGGGATGAACCGCTTACCGACAAGGGGACTGTCCGTGACACCGCCGCCAAAGTGCGACACACCAACGTCCAGCAGGAGGCGTTGGTGCTTCGTGAGGTTGTAATCGATACGCGTTCCCAACGAAGTCTTCCAGGTTGCCGTGCCGGTGTACGCCTGACGTCCGGGGCGCACCTCGGAGGGGCGCACGCCGTAATAGTAATCGACGTATTTGCCGCTCAACCAGTCCACGCCCAAATGCGGATTAATCGAGAAATCTCCAACATCAAATGACTTGCTGTAGTTCAGGCTGGCACGCTGCCCCTTGTTCCCGCCCACCAGATAGTCTCCCGAAAGCGTGCCGAATGCGGTATGTAAAGCAAGCGCAGGACCGTACCAGAACGCGCCATTTCGGTCTTCCATGCCATTCAGGATTGGAGCATCAGACTGCTTGTAACCATCGCCAAGCGAAAATTTTCCGCGCAGCGCAACGCTTACACCGCTCCAGTTCCCGATCTTCACGTCGATCGTAGTGCCGAAAACATGTACCCACTTATCGTCGAAGTAGACCAGCGGGAGCGGCTCGACTTTTGAGCCGTATCCCTTATACGGCGACTGCCCAATACCGACACCTGCACCAAGCCCCCAGTGGGTCACGTTCGTCGCATTGTTCAGGATCATAAGACCTGAACTCTCCGCGTCGATATGGTCAATGTCACCTCCTTCCGCCCGCGCTAGCCCGGAAGAGAGCGCGAACAAGGCAGCAGTCAGGAATATGCGGTGAACAGGCAAGGGATTTTTTTTCACGATCGCTTCCAGGAAGTCAGTGGACAAAGTGGAACCGACTTTATGGGAGCTCGACTTACCGGTTACTTACCGGTTCAAAAATTGATATCGCCGATGCACCTGCGCACGTCAGTGTCATAGACGTAGCGTTGCACTGGTCTTTTCCGTGCCTCCAGGACACGCGACGAACATTGCCGGAGCGCGCATGCGGTTTCGCAGCCCGGAAGTAAGTGTTTCGTATGTTGCGCGGATCCATCATGCATCCCACTACACGCCGGCGCCCCATCCGTGATCCGCAGGTCGCAGCGCTGCAGCCTCTCTTTCCTTGTTGAACACCAAGGCGGGCACCACATGGAAAACCCTTTAGTGACCGCTAATCGGAATCGACCATCTAGTTGCAGTCATACCCTCCAGTGAGCCACGAATGGCATCAGCGACCGGAACGGATGCAGCGAGAGCGACCCGACGACCGCTTTGGCTACGAACCTGCCCATTTCCTAGCCATGCTGAACGGCCGCTCATGGCCGAACCCGGGCTCCGCATCGAACTGGCGGAGCGGCCTGCCATTGATCGCCCGAGGGGGCGAAAACGGTGGCTTCAGCTACGCAGATTGCGCGCGAAAAGTTCCAGACAGTCCTGGACAAGGAGTGCGTCAGCGGATCGGATGTTCGTGAGCATCTGGTCTTCGAGCGAACGCACGACGTCCATGCCCTGGCGCAACACGCCGCGTCCCTCCTCCGTCAGTCGCAGGACTACGATACGTCCGTGGTTAGGATCAGGCTCGCGCGTGATCCAGTTTTTCGCAGACATCGCGCTCATCACTTCGTTGGCCGATTGTGGTGTAATGAAGGATCGTTCGGCCAGTTGCGCATTTGATGCCTGCCCGCGTGCGTCGAGCACCGACAGCGCCGTAAATTGCGCGAGCGTAAGCCCGACAGGCGCCAGTGCCTCGGTCATCTTGCGGCGGAGGATGCGATCGAGGCTTCCAACCAGATAAGTCAGGCGTGGCCGCGCCTGACCCTTGCGCGGGCCTGCGGCCTGGGCGGATTTCGTCGTCGACGTAGCTTTTTTTACTGGCAGTTTGGTCGGCATCGCAACGCTTAACGGGGCTAGTGGAGATGCCAATGTTACCGCGTCGGCGCGCTCTGCCTGATTAATGTGAAGTTTCAACCGCGCATGCCCCTCGCGAGGATTACCCGCGAATCAGCTCGACTCGAGTCATATAAGGCATCGACGATCGCCGCGCGATGTGTCAACACCGCCGACTGATTGATCGAGCCTTTGTCGGTGACCTCGCCGCGATCGAGCGACGGCGGTACTTCGAGCAAGCGCATCCGGGCGATGGTATTTGCGCTGCCTGTTGCCTGCCGGTTCAATCGTGCAAGCAGTGTCACGAAGAACTCGCGCACCGCGGGCACCTCGGCGACTTCGCTCGCGCTCGCATCGGGCGACAGACCCGCGAGCTTTCGAAGCTCGTCGAGTCTCGGAAACACCAGCGCGCCAACGTCGTCACGGTTCATCCCTGTGATGACGACATCTTGAACGTACGGCGCCCCTTCGGAGATGATACGGGCACGCATGGGCCCGACGCTCACAAAAGTCCCGGAGCTAAGCTTGAAGTCTTCAGCGATGCGGCCATCGAACATGAGTCCGAGCTCGGGCCGCGCCGCGTCAACAAATTTGAGCGCATCGCCGCTGCAGTAGTAGCCTTCTTCGTCGAAGCTCTGCGCCCCTTGGCTAGCTTCCATCCGCCAGTAACCCGCCATGACATGCGGGCCACGATACCGTGCTTCCAGTTTTCCGGCCACTGGGACCAGCTTGACGTCACAGCCGGGAGCCGGCACACCCACGTATCCGGCTCGCATGATCGGGCCCGTCGTGAACAGGCACGACGGCGATGTCTCCGTCATGCCGAGCCCCGCCATGATCCGGATGCGTTCACCGCAGTAGCGGGCCGTCACCTGTTCGAGCCGGTCCCATGCAGCCTGCGAAAGCCCTGCGCCCGCGAAGAAATACACCTTGACGCGCGAGAAGAAGGTCTCGCGTAGCTTGACATCGGTTTCCAGCGCAGCCGTCAGTTCCTCCCATCCCTTCGGCACGTTGAAGAAAATCGTCGGCGCGATTTCGCGCAGATTGCGAAGCGTTTCCTCGAACTTGGCCGGAACCGGCTTGCCGTCATCGATATAAATCGTGCCGCCGTTATACAGCGCGATACCGATGTTGTGACTGCCGCCGAACGTGTGATTCCACGGCAGCCAGTCGACCAGAACCGGCGGTTCATCCGCGAATGCGGGGAACGTCTCCAGCAGCATCTGCTGGTTGCTGCACAGCATGCGGTGCGTCGTCGGCACGGCCTTCGGCAGCTTCGTCGATCCCGATGTGAACAGAAACTTCGCGATGGTGTCCGGTCCCACCGCACGCTGCGCATCGTCGACGCTCGTTGGGGACGTTGCGATCAGATCGGCGAACGATGACGCTGCCCGCCCGCACGATCCAGATGCGCACACGACTTCGACGCCTTCCGGCACTACCGCATCGATGGCAGCCGCGAAAGCATTCCCGTCGGTGGCGAAGACGAGGCCGGGCTTCAGCACATCGAGCGTATGACGCAGCTTGCCGTAATCGCTGGACACCAGCGAGTATGCCGGCGAGATCGGCACATAGGGCACACCGGCCCACATCGCGCCGAGCGCGAGCTGCAGGTGTTCGAGATCATTGCCCGAGAGGATCACGACGGGTCGCTCGACTGAGAGCTGACGGTCGATCAGTGCTTGGCCGATGGCTCGCGCGCGTTCCAGCATCTGTGCATAGCTGATGCCGTTCCAGGCGCCGCTAGCATCGCGGCACGCGACGAGCCAGCGCTCAGGGTGCGCTTCGGCGCCGCTCACGAGCCTGTCCGTGAATCGCTCCGGATAGCTTCCGAGCGGCTCCTGCGTGCTCATGTAGAAGATGTCGCCGTCCTGGCGCACGTTGATACCCGGGCTTCCGATGCGCACCTTTCGATGCGGCAACTTCGCCAGGTCCCACGCTTCTTCGCCTCTTTCTTGAGTCGGCTCGAAGTTCACTGATTGTCTCCGCTGAATGTCCCCGGCGTCGTCCCGCGCATTTCATGGCGCGCCGGTACGACCTTCGCCCTCACGGCGGTTGTCGGTGGATTGATTTGTCGTCGCGCCTTGGGTCAGATGGGATAATGTCGCTCGCCCGTCTGAACCGTGATCCAGCGCAAATCGGTGAATTCCGCGATCGATGCCTTGCTGCCGAAGCGGCCATAGCCGCTCCCCTTCACACCGCCAAACGGCATCTGCGCTTCGTCATGGACCGTGGGGCCGTTAATGTGACAGATGCCCGATTCGACGCGCTTCGCGACATTCAACGCGCGCGCGACGTCACGACTGAACACGGCCGCCGACAGGCCAAACTCGCTGTCATTTGCCACCGCCACGGCTTCATCGTCACTTGCGACGCGCTGTACCGTGACCACCGGTCCGAACGATTCCTCCGCGTACAGCTTCATGTCGCGCGTGATGTCATCGACGATGGTTGGCTGCATGATCGCGCCGTCGATTGCCCCGCCTGCCCGGATTTTCGCGCCGTGGCTGCGGGCGTCCTCGACCAGCGCTGCGATGCGCTGGGCAGCTTTCGCATCGACGAGCGCGCCGAGCTTCGCACCCGCGGCCGTCGGCGCCATCGCAACGAGCGTGCGCGCCTTCGCCGTGAGCTTTTCGACCAGTTCATCCGCGATACTTCGATGCGCGATGATGCGCTCCGTCGACATGCAAATCTGGCCTTGATTGAAGAAGGCGCCGAACGCGATGGCTTCGACAGCGGCATCGAGATCTGCATCGTCGAGCACCAGCGCGGGTGCCTTGCCGCCGAGTTCCAGCAGCGCGGGCTTCAAGTGTTTCGCCGCATGCATGGCGATGATGCGTCCGACGTGGGTCGATCCCGTGAAATTCACCCGGCGCACCGCGCGATGCGCGATTAATCGCTCGACGATTGCCGCCGCGTCCTCCGGCGCGTTCGTTACGACGTTGACGACTCCATCGCCGAGCCCCGCTTCCTGAAGCACGGTGCCAATCATGCGATGCACCGCGGGACACGCCTCCGACGCTTTGAGCACGACGGTGTTGCCGCACGCGAGCGGCATCGCGATGGCGCGCGTGCCGAGAATTACCGGCGCGTTCCACGGCGCGATGCCGAGCACGACGCCACATGGCTGGCGCACTGCGAGTGCGAGATTGCCGGGCATGTCGGTGGGAATCACGCTGCCGTCGATCTGCGTGGACATCGCCGCCGCTTCGCGCAGCATGTTCGCGGCGAGATGGACGTTGAAGCCGTACCAATTCGCCATCGCGCCCGTCTCCGCCATGCCCGCCGCGATGAAATCACTGGTGCGCGCATCCATGATGTCGGCGGCCTTGAGCAAGCGTGCGCGCCGCTCCGACGGCGTCATTGCCGACCAGGCCGGAAACGCCCGAGCGGCCGATTCAACCGCGGCATCGGCGTCTTCGAGCGTTGCGGCCGGTGCGCGCGAGGCCACCAGTCCTGCGACTGGGTCGAGGCGGTCGAATGTCGCCCCATTCGATGCGGCGCGATCCTGCCCGCCGATCAACATGCTCAGTTCGTTCACGGTGTTCTCTCCTGAATCGCGCTTACTCTTCCGTGCGCTTGTACGCCTGCAGACCCGGCTTAATCGATTTCTCGTCGAGGAACTGCTTCAGACCCTGTGCGCGGCCCTGTTCCGGATCGCGGTGCAGCGCCTGATCGAGCTTCGCGTAGAGATAGTCCTCGTTCTGGTCCCACGTGAGTTCGCGGGAGCGCTTGAAGCCGTGTTTGGCCGCGCGCAGGACCACGGGATTCTTCTCCAACAGCTTCGCCGCGAGCTTTACGACTTCCTCGCGCAACTGCGTACGGGGCGCGCTCTTGTTGACCAGGCCCATCGCTGCGGCTTCCTGACCGGTGAAGGTGTCGCCCGTCATGATGTAATGCAGCGCCTGACGATGACCGACGGTATCGGCCATTGCCTTGCTCACGAGATTGCCCGGCGGAATGCCCCAGTTGATTTCAGAAAGGCCGAAGACCGCTTCGTCTGCCGCAATGGCGAGATCACACGCCACCAGTGGCGAGAAGCCGCCACCGAAGCACCACCCGTTCACCATCGCAATGGTCGGCTTTGCGTACATGCGCAGAAGTTTCCATTGCCACTGGCACGCGTCGCGTCGAATTTTTTCCTGAAGGATTTCCGGGCCAGCGTCCACTTCGCGGAAATACTCCTTCAGGTCCATGCCGGCGGTCCAGGCGTCGCCCGCGCCGGTCAGCACCAGTACGCGTGCATCCGCATCCAGCTCGAGCGTCTCGAGCACCTGAATCATCTCGCTGTTGAGCGTAGGGCTCATTGCATTGCGCTTTTCCGGGCGGTTGAACATCACCCACGCGATGCCCGATTCAACCTTCACGTCAACGGTTTTCCAGCGACCTTCATAGCTTGCCATGCGTATTCTCCAGCGCCTCGCGGCGCAAAGTGTCAATGTGTTCCCTGATCACGGCTGCCGTAGCATCTAACCGGCTATATATCAGGTAACCTGAGACTAATTCTAGTATCAAGCTGCCTGATAAAACAAGCGCCGTGAACTCAGTGAAAACCCTCGATGGGCGCGGGAATGCGGTGCGGACAGGACGCCTTCTTCACCTAGGGGTATTCACCGAACGCATTTGACTTGCCTTGATCAGGCTTCCTGATATGAAATACGCCCATCCAGCCGAACGGACAGCCAATGTCCGTTTTTTTCGCGCTCGATATCAGGTCGCCTGATTAATAGTCGAGTGTCCACCGATCAATCAACCGACATGAAAACCACCAGAACAGCATTGGCAGGAGACAGCATGAACGCGCGATCCATCGCGAGCACCGGCACGCTCGCCACCTTGGGCCTTTGTTTCGCCATTGCGTTGCTCGAAGGACTCGACTTGCAGTCGGTCGGCGTAGCCGCGCCACGCATGGCACGTGAGTTCGGCCTGTCCGTCGCGCAAATGGGTCTCGCTTTCAGCGCCGGCACCTTTGGACTTCTCCCGGGCGCGATGTTCGGGGGGCGGCTGGCCGATCGGATCGGTCGTAAGCGGGTATTGATTCTCTCTGCAGCGATCTTCGGGCTGCTGTCGATCGCGACCGCGCTCGTCACGAGTTTCAACGCACTTGTTGCCGTTCGCGTACTCACGGGCATCGGCCTCGGCGGCGCCTTGCCCAACCTCATCGCGCTGTCTTCGGAAGCCGTGTCGCCCAAGGCGCGAAATACGGCGGTGAGCGTGATGTATTGCGGCATCCCGTTCGGCGGCGTAGTCGCATCGGTCATCGGTATCGTGAGCGCGGGCGATATCGAGTGGCGCCATATTTTTTATGTTGGCGGTGCCGGACCGCTTGTGCTCGTGCCGCTGCTCTTCGCGTTCCTGCCCGAGTCGAAGGCCTTCAGTCACGCCACGCATGGCGCAACGGGCAAGCCCGAGCCCGTCACGCAAGTGCTGTTCGGCGAACATCGCGCGCTGTCGACGACGCAAATCTGGGTCAGCTACTTCTGCACGCTGATCGTCCTCTACTTCCTGCTTAACTGGCTGCCTTCCCTGATGGCTGCGCGCGGCCTCAGACGCCCCGAGGTGGGCATCGTGCAGATCTTCTTCAACATCGGCGGTGGCCTCGGCGCGCTCTTTATCGGCATGCTGATGGACCGCCTGCGCGGCAGCATTGTGGTCTCGGGAATGTACGTGGGCATCATCGCATCGCTCGCCGCGCTTTCCGTCGCGCCCGGATTTGCGGCGCTCACCGCGTCCGCGTTCTTCGCGGGCATGTTCGTTATTGGCGGGCAGTCGGTGCTGTATGCGCTTTCTGCTGCCTTCTACCCGACCTCAATGCGCGGCACCGGCGTCGGGGCGGCGGTTGCGGTAGGCCGCGTGGGCTCCGTCGTCGGTCCTCTCGCCGCTGGGCAATTGCTTGCAATGGGACGCAGCGCCCCAGTCGTCATCGGCGCGAGCATTCCCGTGACCTTGATCGCGGCCGTCGCGGCGCTGATGTTGATCCGCCGTCCGCGGGTGAGCGACTAAGTCCATATAACGACACAACACAACACAACAGCCCATTGGTTTGGAGAGACTATGCAAGCACGTCAACATAAGAAGAACGTAATCCTGGGCAGCGCGCTGCTTGCCGTTGCCGCAAGCGCATCAGCGCAGTCAAGCGTCACGCTCTATGGGATCGTCGATACGGGCATCGAATACGTGTCGCACGCAAACGCGGCGGGTGACGCAGTGTTCCGCATGCCGGCGGTCACGGGCGAATTTCCTTCACGGTGGGGACTGCGTGGCGCCGAAGATCTCGGCGGCGGATATAGCGCGGTATTCACATTGGAAAGTGGCTTCAATATTCGTGACGGAAGCCTCGGTCAAGGCGGACGACTGTTCGGCCGGCAAGCATTCGTTGGTGTCAAGAGCCCCTACGGCACGGTCGCCTTCGGACGGCAGTACACCATGACCTATCTTGCGGTGATGAACGCGGACATCATCGGTCCGGACATCTACGGCATGGGCTCTCTCGATGCGTACGTGCCGAACGCCCGCGCCGACAACAGCGTGACGTACATGGGCACCTATCGCGGCTTGACCCTCGGCGCTGGCTATTCCTTCGGTCGCGATGCAGCGGGCAATAACTCGCCGGGACAGGGTTCTTGCGTGGGCTCTGTGCCGGGGCACGGAACCGAGTGCCGCGACTGGTCCGTGATGCTCAAGTACGAAGCGCAGTACTTCGGCGCGGCAGCCTCGTACGAAGAGCAACGTGGCGGAGCGACGGCCGCCGCCAACTTCTTCGACGGTGTCCCCCCGACGCCGCTCACCAATGCTGCCGACAAGGATGCGCGCACGCATGTGAGCGCCTATGCGCAGTATGCGGGCGCCAAGATCGGTTTGGGTTGGCTCGGACGCCGGGTTGTCACCGATTCCCCCGCAATCGCCAATGCCCGCTCCGATCTTTTCTTCGTAGGCGCATCGTATTTCGTGACGCCATCGTTCATCGTTGATGGCGAAGTCTATCGCATCGTCAATAGCGACCACGACACGCGTGCAACGATGGGAACCTTGCGCACGACCTATCAACTGTCCAAGCGCACGGCGGTCTATGCACAGGCTTCGTATCTCGCCAATAGCGCGAAAGCGCGCTACTCCGTAAGCGGCGGCGGAGGCGGTACGACGCCCGCGGCCGGCGTCGGACAGACCGGCGCAATGATCGGCGTACGTCACTCGTTCTAAGGAGACATCCATGAAAAAGACCATAATTGCAGCAGTCGTTTCAACGATGGTCGCGGCATGCGGCGGCGGCTTGGACGATCACAGTTCGTCACTGCCGCAACTGAGCGCCGCGAGCCCTGCCAGTCTTTCCGGCACGTGCGACGCGCTTGCAGCGAAGCTCGCCTTTGCCAATACGACGTATACGTCAGTCAAGGACGTACCCGCAGGCACGCTAACCATCGCAGGCAAGGCCGTGCCGGAACATTGTGTTATCCAAGGCACGATGAACCAGCGCGTGAGTTCCGTCGACGGAAAGACGTACGCGATAGGCTTCGAAATGCGTCTGCCGCTCGCGTGGAACGGACGCTTCTTCTACCAGGCAAACGGCGGGCTCGACGGCAGCGTCATACCGGCGACTGGCGTCATCAGCGGCGGCGGTCCGCTCAACAATGCGCTCAACATGGGCTTCGCGGTCATTAGTTCGGACGCGGGGCATTCCTCGTCGCAGAACCCGCTTTTCGGGCTGGACCCTCAGGCGCGGCTCGACTATGGCTATCAGGCCGTCGCCAAACTGACGCCGATGGCCAAGCAGGTCATCAAGACGGCTTACGGCAAGGGCCCGGACCGCAGCTACTTCGAGGGATGCTCCAACGGTGGCCGCCACGCGATGGTCGCAGCGGCGCGATACGCCGGCGACTACGACGGCATCATTGCGGGCGACCCGGGTGTCCATCTGCCAAAGGCCGCGATCGGCGAAATGTGGAGCGCGCAGCAGTTCGCCAAGGTCGCGACGGCGAAAACGGCAAGCGGGCTGCCCGACATTACGACAGGATTAACGGCGGCAGAGCGGCAAATGGTTGCTTCGCACATCATTGCTAAGTGCGATGCGCTCGACGGGGCGACCGATGGCATGGTGCATGACATCAAGGCCTGCCAGGCGAACTTCGATCTCGCTCGCGATGTCCCGACCTGCTCCGCCAACACGCGCGATGGCTCATGTCTCACGAGCGCACAAAAAGACGCGCTCGGCAATGTCTTCTCCGGCGCGCGCAACAGCGCCGGCACCGCCCTCTATGCAAGCTTTCCGTACGATGCGGGCATCAGCGGCTCGAACTGGGCGCAGTGGAAACAAACCAATTCGATCACGCTCGATCCCGGCGCTGCGGCCTTCACATTTACCACGCCGCCGCAAAGCGCGTCCGTCCTGAGTCAGTTGTCGGCGTATGCGCTCAACTTCAGCATGGACACCGACGCGCCAAAGATCTTTGCGAC
Organism: Paraburkholderia sp. FW306-2-2C-D06C; assembly: GCF_058781505.1. Classification (NCBI taxonomy): domain Bacteria; kingdom Pseudomonadati; phylum Pseudomonadota; class Betaproteobacteria; order Burkholderiales; family Burkholderiaceae; genus Paraburkholderia; species Paraburkholderia sp. FW306-2-2C-D06C. Next base: position 48,860 of record NZ_JBYSWU010000058.1, read on the forward strand.
CAGCGGCGTCTATAGCGAGTCGTCGTGGTCGTTCATGACGCCGCCTGACGAAACAAACCTGTCGGTGCTTAAGAACCGGGGTGCGAAGTTGATCGTCTATCACGGCACGAGCGACCCGGTCTTCTCATCCAACGACACGACAGACTGGTATCAGCGACTCATGACGGCCAACGGGGGCGATGCAAGCAATTTCGCGCGCCTGTACACCGTTGCCGGTATGAACCACTGCTCGGGTGGTCCTACCGCGGATCAGTTCGACATGCTGACGCCGATGATTGCGTGGGTGGAACAAGGCAAAGCACCTGATAGCGTCGTGGCGAACGCGCGCGATGCGAGCAACCCCATACCTAACCCGGAAGTGCCGGCTGACTGGGGCGCAAATCGAACGCGGCCGCTGTGCCCCTATCCCAAAGTCGCGCGCTACAAGGGCGGCGATATCAACTCGGCATCGAGCTTCGCCTGCAGTTGACGAGCTTGTTAGCGGGGCTATCTACTGGCTTCTACTCCTGCAAAACGGCGGGTGGCATCTGACTGAACGTCGCTCGCCGATTCCGAGCCTGCCAACAGTCGAACTGCGGCGAGGCTGACGCATACCATCTGCCTCACCGCTGATGCCTCAAACGTAACAACGCGTTCGTCGGTGGGCAGCGCAACCTTCATTCCGAGTCTCCAATGAGCCACCGATATCATCCGCCGGTTCGAGACATGATGTTTGTCATCGACGACTGGCTGGACGCCGGTTCCACCTGGCAATTTGTTCCCGAATGGGCTGATCTCGACATGTCGACGGCGGAACAGGTTCTCACTGAAGCCGGGCGTTTTGTCGCTGACCGGATTGCACCATTGAACGCGATCGGAGACGCCGAGGGTTGCCGGTTCGAGACAGGCCACGTGTTCATGCCGACGGGCTTCGTTGATTCCTACCGCGCATATGTCGAGGCCGGCTGGCCTCTGCTCGCCGCAGGCGAGGAGGTTGCCGGCCAGAACCTGCCTGGATTAATCGAAGTCGCCCTCCATGAGATGCTCGCAGGTGCAAATCACGCCTGGCTCATGTCTCCGGGCCTGTCTCACGGTGCAGTTGCCTGCCTGAAAGCGCACGCATCCGAAGAGGTCAAGCAGGAATATCTGGAAAAAATCGCCAGTGGCGAATGGCTGACGACAATGTGCCTTACTGAGCCCCAAGCGGGCACCGATCTCGGTCAAATCCGGACCAGGGCGCTAGTGGATTCAGACGGACTCTACAGACTGACCGGCGAAAAGATCTTCATCACCGGTGGCGAACACAACCTTACGGAGAACATCGTTCATCTGGTTCTTGCACGATTGCCAGACGCGCCTCAGGGCTCTCGTGGACTTTCGCTGTTCCTCGTGCCCAAGTACATACGCTCGGCAACCGGCATGAGACGAAACGGGGTGACCTGCGACGGCATCGAGAAAAAGATGGGGCTCACCGCGAGCCCGACTTGTACCATGCGCTTCGACGAGGCGACGGGTTACCTCATTGGCCAGGCGCATGGTGGTTTGCGCGCGATGTTCGTGATGATGAACGCCGCCCGCCTGCAAGTGGCGATGCAGGGCGTCGGCCACGCGGAGAGCGCGCAGCAGCGCGCGAGAGCCTATGCCGAAGAACGGATGCAAATGCGACCTCCATCGTATACCGGCGGCGGCGATGTGCCCATCCCCATCTCGCGCCATCCTGCTGTACGCCGCGTTCTGCTCGACCTTCGGTGCATTGCCGAAGGCGAGAGAATGATCGGATATTGGGTGGGTGAGTGGATCGACAAAGCCGCCAGACATCCGGATCCGGCCGAGCGCAAGCATGCCAACGCCATGGCGTCTCTGCTTACGCCCATCGTAAAGGCGTTCTTCACGACCAATGGCTTTGTGAGCGCATCCGAAGCGTTGCAAGTATTCGGAGGATACGGATACATGCAAGAGTATGGGATCGAGCAAACCGTTCGCGACTCGCGCGTTCCGATGCTGTACGAGGGAACGAACGAAATCCAGGCTATCGACCTTGTTTTGCGAAAAGTGCTGTCCGATAGCGGCGAAATGTTGCGTTCATTGCTGTCTATCATTGAAGACGAGAGCGCCGCTCTCGGGAAGACCGGTGGATATGGCACGCAGATTTCCGAGGTCTTGTCCACGCTGTGCTTCGAAATGAACGAGCTCACGAGCGCGGTGATCACGCGCAGCGAGGACGACAAGGAACTTCCCTACCGTATCGCTGACGCGTATCTCACCACTGCTGGCTGGCTTCTGCTGAATTTTGCGTGGGCTCGCACGTGGCGCATCTGCGTGGGTCGATCTAGCACTGATCCATTCCATGCCGACAAGGTTGCATGTTCCCAGTACTTTCTCGACTTCAAGTCGCTGGAATTCTTCCATTACAGACGCCAGGTTCAGGCCTGCATGGACCATCGTGTTCCAGCGTTGGAATTCGGGCCCACTTGAACGTGTGGACTCCTCCACGCCAACCATCAACTCCGATTCACTATGAAAGTAGAACAGCTCGTTGCGATCGATACCCACGTGCACGCCGAGGTCTCGTGCTGCCAGCCCCCTGACCTGTTTGGCAGGGAATTCGACGAGGCTGCCGATAAGTACTTCGGCACGGTACTTAAGCTAGGGCGTCGTCCAACCATACCCGAGACGATCGATTACTATCGAGAGCGCCAGATCGGGTTCGTAATGTTCACTGTCGACTGTGAAGCCAACCTGGGGCGTCGGCGGATCTCGAACGAAGAAGTCGCCGAATTCGCGCAAAAAAACGACGACATCATGATCGCGTTCGCAAGCATCGATCCACACAAAGGAAAGATGGCCGCCCGCGAAGCACGGACGCTGATCACGGACTACGGCGTTCGGGGATTCAAGTTCCACCCGACGCTACAAGGGTTCTTTGCAAATGACCGCCTCGCCTATCCACTCTACGAAGTGATAGCCGAATTCGGTTTGCCTGCGGTATTTCATTCCGGGCATTCCGGGATTGGGTCGGGAATGCCAGGCGGAGGCGGACTGCGGCTCAAGTACTCGGAACCGATCTATCTGGACGATGTCGCTGCTGACTTCCCCAACATGAAGGTGATCATCGCGCATCCTTCATGGCCCTGGCAAGAGCAAGCGCTATCGATTGCATTGCACAAGGAGAACGTATTCATCGACCTCTCGGGTTGGTCACCCAAATATTTCTCTCCCGAGCTCGTTCGGTACGCCAATACTGTGCTTAAGCGCAAGGTGCTCTTCGCATCGGATTTTCCGCTCATTACACCGGATCGATGGATTGCGGACTTTCAAATGGCCGGATTCCGGCCTGACGTTCAACCGCTGATCATGAAGGACAACGCAGTGAACTTGCTCTCCCTCATGCAAAGCTAGGCTACACCTTGTTCCGGGCATGAACATTGCAGCGGCGGTCCGGCGACTGACAAGTTCAACGTGCTTCCGCACCTGAGAACTCGGTCGAGAAGGGGTTGCACCGAACTCGGTCACTGCCTCTGCAACAAATCCCGGCTACTTCAATGTCGCTTCCCGCACTCGTCCTCTTTGCCCCTATCCTCAGCAGTCACGATACAAGGGCTCGGTCGATATAATCACGCACGTGTTCGCGCCTGAGTGACCCATTCCTGGCTGGAACCGCCATCTGAATGTCTGAGCCACGACGCCAGAAAATGACCGCTCATGGCCGAACCCGGTCCGACGCCGAACCGCCGAGTTGGCCGCCGTTGATCGTTCCGCAGCCGGCGGAAGTCGACCCTTAATCAATACGGTTGAATCGTGCTGGAGGTTCAATCTCCCGAAGTGGGTTGCCGCAATAGCCCGCCCGCGGCCTCGATTCACATCATTTCGGGGCTGCTCAGTTTCGTTCCGTCGGAAAAGCGGGCCAGTCTGTAGGGTTTAATGTCGAACTGCGGCGCCTCGTCCATTACCAGCCGGCTCACGAGAACGCCTGCGCCTGGCCCTAGTCCAAAGCCGTGTCCGCTGAAGCCAGATGCGATCACGAGACCAGGGTTCGCATTAACCTTCGAGATGACGGGAACGAGGTCCGGCGTCGTGTCGATCGCGCCCGCCCATGCGTGAGCGATCCGCAGGCCCGCCAGCTCGGGAAACACGCTGGACACATTTTGCAGGGCACGTTCGAGCCATTCGGTATCAGGCCGGGGATCCAGCACCCGCGTTTCTTCGAACGGCGAGACGTCATCGTCGCGCCAGGTTGCGCTTGCCTCCGGTCCGTGGAAGAAGCTGGCACCGACGCGAATCTTCAGTTTTTTCTTCAGCTTGCTGCGGAACATGGTGCGGAACTTCACCGAATGCCGCAGGTTTTGCGGCGCGAGTTCCACGCGTCCGTAGCCGGGAACAGCGATGGTGTAGCCGCCGTCCAACCGTCTTCTCAGCGCGAAGTTAGGCCCGGAAAAACAGCCTTCGATGACCCCCGGCGCCTCAGCGGTTCGCAACGCCGTTCCCATCACGTTGATGGAGGGCAGATCGACGCCGTGATGCTGGCAGAACAACGCGCTCCAGGCGCCTCCCGCGAGAACGACGGTGTCGGCTGCGAGCCGGCCGCGCTCCGTCCAGATGCCAGAGACACGCCCAGCACTCGTGTCGAGACTTCGTACCGCGCAGTTCTGATACACCATCGCGCCGAGACCTTGCGCGCCGCGAGCAATCGCAGGCGCGGCTTTCGACGGCTCGGCGCGGCCGTCCGTGACAGACCACAGCCCTCCAGCCCACTTCGCACGTCCGGACGGAATGCGCGCTGCCAGTGCGCGCGCACTGAGGATCTCGCTGTTAAAGCCGACTTCCCGGGCGCGGGCAAGCCACGATTCCCACTGCGCGATGTCCGATTGATGCTCCGTGCCGTACAGGATGCCGGCCTTACGAAACCCAATGTCCTCGCCCAGTTCTTCGCTTAGTTCGCTCCAGCGCTTGAGGCTCTGCATCGCGAGCGGCAACTCATGGAGGTCGCGGTTCTGCTGACGCACCCAGCCCCAATTGCGCCCCGACTGCTCGCAGCCGATGACGCCCTTTTCGAGCAGAGCCACCTGGACGCCGCGTCGCGCCAGTTCATACGCGGTGCTGACGCCAATAATGCCGCCGCCAATTACTGCGACATCGCATCGCTCGGGGAAACCTTCGCTATCCGTGACTTCGTCGATCCTTAGCATTTCATAGCCGTTGGTTGCCGCTTCTTAGTACGTTACTGCAGTCAAGACCGTCGGAAATGCGCACCTAAAGCGCGATTTCGCCATCCGCAGATAGTGGCTACGATTTTGGTCTGTTCCACCGCTTCGCTGATAGGACGATCCTGTTGTATCCGAAAGGGATACAACGACGATCCACCAAACGCTGAGGCAAATCTTGAATTGCAATCTTGCAGACTGTTGCCGAGACCAGGTTTCTGCCTAGCCACATTCTCACACTCTTGCTTCCTGGTTAGCAGACGTGCAAGCACAGGATGTGCGAACGGCGGCAAAGGCCGATCATGGGGCGCTCGTCGTTAACAAGCGGATGGCTGGTTGCGGGGCGAAGCCGACGCCTGAACGTCCGACCGGCGACGCGTGTGAACGACGGGTTGTGGCCGACCTCTGCCTCACGCGATCCGCATGTGCAGCACGAGCCCGGCGGTCGGCACCGCGCGCCCCCAAAAGCGGACAGTCTGGCGAGACCCGCTACAAACTTTTCAGAAGATTGTCGATTTTCGATCATCAGCTTCGTC
>NZ_JBYSWU010000059.1:0-53026 GCF_058781505.1 Paraburkholderia sp. FW306-2-2C-D06C
AACACAGAAAGGCCGTCCATCGCCGTGCGCCTACCGCCGCACGCTGCAGCATCCCCAGCCCTCCTCGCAGCAGCCCGATCCGGCTTGCCCCATGCGTAGCCGCAGCGCCAGAAACAGCAAGCGCCGCGCAGTATAAAACCTGCAAACAACAAGCCGCGTGAGTTTCATCGCCTCCCGCATCGTGCCCCTTAAGGTCTCTCTGTGCGCACTGTGCAGCGTCATGCCGTCTTAACATCATCCTCAAAATACTGTATAAATATACAGTAAAAATCTGTCGCCTGATGCTGGCCCGATGTCGGGTGGGGCGAAGCATTACCCATTAAAAGAGCGTGTCTATGGCAGCAGCAATTCAGCTTGCGGCGACTGCACTGTCGTCGCAATTGCGGCGTCAGGTGTGGACGGGCAATGAGCTTGCCGAGGCGGACTCGCGGGTAATTTCCAGCGGCTACGCCGCGCTGGATCAGCTGCTGCCGGGGCAGGGCTGGTCGGCTGGTGGCTTGACGGAGCTATTGATCGAACATGGTGGCGTGGGAGAAGTACGCCTGCTTGCCCACACGCTTCGGCATCTCACGATACAAGCCGAACGGCATGTCATGCTCGTGGCGCCGCCTTATCAGCCCTGTGCCGCGGCGTTGAGGGCGTGGGGTGTCGATGTCGGGCGCGTCGTATGGGTGCGCTCGGAGGAAGATCAGTCTCTGTGGGCCGCCGCTCAAGCATTGAAGCAGGATGGCATCGGCGCGGTACTGGTGTGGCTGCCGAATGCGCGCGCCGATAAGATTCGGCGTCTTCAGGTGGCGGCTCAGGAATCGGCATCGCTGGCATTTTTGATTCGCCCTGTCGAAGCCGCCACGCAATCCTCGCCGGCGCCATTGCGAATGATCTGCGAGCCACTTTTGCCGGCTAATGCGCAGACGATCAACCGTCGTCAATGGTTGCAGGAGATCGGTATGTCGATCGATATCTTCAAGCGTCGAGGCCCGCCGCTAGCAGAACCCCTGCGCCTCATTTTGCCGTTGCAAGACGTCGTGTTGCCGGAGAACGGAGCCGGCAGCAATCAAGGGCGAGAGATCAATCATGTTGTGGATCGCAGTCACATTGCCACTCTTGTCGCTGGAAGCGGTGAAGCCTCTCGTGCCGCTTCCGGATGGTTCGCCCGCGAAGCCGAATCAGCCTGAGCCGCGCGGCGATGCAAGCCAACGTCTCGCCAGCGAAGATGTCGGCGGCGAGCATTGTTATGCGCTGGCGGATCACGCACACATTCTGCTGCCCGATTTCGCCGCATTGCGCGCCGGTGTGCGTGCCGGTCATTCGCGCTCGTATGCATTGGCGTTGGCACCAGGTCTCAAAATGCTTGTCGCAGATAGCACCCGTGAAACTCAGGCATTCGAAGCGATGGCGCTTGCCTTGCTGATGTACACACCGAAAGTATCGCTCGCCCACGCGCACACGTTGCTGCTGGAAGTCGGCTCCGGTTTGAGATTATTCGGCGGCTTGCGCGTGTTGTTGTCGCGAGTGTCGGCCACGGCGGCTGAGTTCGGCTATACGACGCGCATCGCGTGTGCGCCGACCGCCTGGGGTGCGTGGTTGCTGGCGCAAGCGCGCGCCAATTGTCAGGGGCATTGCTGGCATGTGGTGAAGGAGACTTCGCTTGCGCGTGTCCTCGACCGATTATCCGTGTTGTTGCTGCCGGTTGAACAGGCGCATCGCGATGCGTTCACGCAAATCGGTTGTGCTACGTTGGCCGATTTGCGTCAGTTGCCACGGGCGGGCGTCGTGCGGCGTTTCGGCAGCGGCATTCTGGATCTGCTGGCGCAAGCGTATGGCACGCGTCCGGATCCGCGCGAATCGTTTCGTGCGCCGGCGTCGTTTCATGCGCAGCTGGAGTTGCCGTCGCGGGTCGATAATGCCGACGCACTGTTGTTTGCCGCGCGTCGGCTGATCGTGCAGCTGGCCGGCTGGCTGAGCGCGCATCATGCGGCACTCAGTGGTTACACGCTATTGCTCGAGCATGAATTGGCGTCCCGTCATGCGCCGAAGACGTCGAGTTTGGCGGTCGCGTGGGCCGTACCGTCGCGCGATGCCGAACATCTGATCTGGCTGTTGCGCGAAAAGTTGAATCAGACCGTACTGGTGGCGCCGGTGATCGAGTTGAAGCTGATCGCGGATCAGATTGGCGAGTATGCGAGGCAATCGGACACCTTGTTTCCGATGCCGGAAACCGACGGTGATTCGATTGCGCGTCTGCTCGAACGCCTGAGCGCGCGATTGGGACCGGAGAACGTGCTGCAGATGTCTGAGCAGGACGATCATCGGCCTGAGCGGGCAATGCGTGTCGATCCATACCAGGCACAGGCGTTTTCACGCAAGAAGCGTTCGCCTGCTAAAACCAGGGTGAAGATCAAAGCGGATAAAACCTGGCTGACGGATGAGTTGCAACATGCAGCGTCTGAAGAAAATCACGCAGATGGCGATGCGGTGACGCGATCGGCAAACATGACGCGATGGCTGGCTGAAATGGCCGGCGATACAGGCAGCCATACGTCTACCCCGAAGCCGGGCGATGCACAGGTCTCGCTCGATCTGCCCGACAGCGCGTTGCCGTCGCAACCTCGTCCTGTCTGGATGCTCGACAAGCCACTGCGCCTGATGATGCGCGATCAGCGCCCGATCTATCGTCGGCCGCTGAAAATGCTCACGCGTACCGAGCGGATTGAAGCGGGGTGGTGGGACGGCAATCGCATCGAGCGGGATTACTACGTCGCGGCCGACGATCGCGGTTACATGTTCTGGGTATATCGAGAACGTATTGGCGGCGAGTGGTATTTGCAGGGTTTGTTCGGCTGAGCACCATCATGGCAACTTCCCGGTTTTCATTTTCATCGGAGCAGGCGCTTGCGGCCCAGTTGCCGGCGTATGCAGAATTGCATTGCCTGACCAATTTCTCCTTTCTGCGCGGCGCCTCGCACCCGCACGAGCTAGTCGAGCAGGCGATGTCGTGCGGCTACAGCGCGCTCGCGATCACCGACGAATGCTCGCTGGCGGGAGTCGTGCGCGCGCACACCGCGGTGAGAGAAATGACGCAGGAGCGGGAGCGCAAACAGAAAGAGCGCGAGGAGAAAGCGCAAGCCGCGCAGGCACGAACGCCCTCGGAAACCAAGGAGTCTGAAGAAACTAAAGAGGAAGCTGAAGAAGCGCTCAATCCCATTCCTCACCTGATCATCGGCAGCGAACTCAACCTGACCGGCGTTCAAGGCGAACCGTTCTGCACATTGGTTGCGCTGGCAACCAACCGCAACGGTTACGGCAACCTTTCCGAACTGATCACGCTGGCTCGCTCGCGTGCGGACAAGGGCAGCTATCGCCTCAGCCCATCCGACTTCACCGATTCGCTATCGCATCTCGAGCATCTCAAGACGTTGCCCGATTGCATCCTGATCCTCGTGCCGCAGCGCGCGGCGACGCTCGCGCACACACTGCGCTGCGCGCATTGGCTCGCCTCGTTCGCACCGCAGCGAGCATGGATTGCGCTCGAACTCTGGCAAACCGGCAGCGACGACCTTCAGATCGACGCATTGCGGATGATTTCAAAGGCCAGCGGTTTGCCTCTGGTTGCTGCGGGTGGCGTCCTGATGCATGTGCGCTCGCGCAAACCGCTGCAGGACACCATGACCGCAATCGGCCTGGTCACGCCGCTATCGGCTTGCGGTTATGCGCTCGAGGCGAATGCCGAGCGGCATATGCGTACGCGCGTGCGTCTCGGCAAACTGTATCCGCGCGATACGCTCGAAGAAGCGCTGCGTATCGCAGCCCTATGCCGCTTCTCGCTCGATGAACTCAAGTACGAGTATCCGGAAGAACTGGTTCCCACTGGCGAATCGCCATCGAGCTATCTGCGCAAACTGGTGATGGCCGGTGCAATGGAGCGCTGGCCGAACGGCATGGATCTCAAACGAATCGATCAGATCGAGAAAGAGCTGATGCTGATCGCCGAGCTCAAATACGAAAAGTATTTCCTGACAGTGCACGATATCGTGAGCTTCGCGCGCTCCAGAAACATACTGTGTCAGGGGCGGGGTTCGGCGGCGAATTCGGTCATATGTTATTGCCTGCATGTAACGGAAATCGATCCGGTGCAAATGAACATGCTGATCGAACGGTTTATCTCGCGCGCGCGTAACGAACCACCTGATATCGACGTCGATTTCGAGCACCAGCGCCGGGAAGAGGTGATTCAGTATATCTACGGGAAATACGGCCGTCATCGCGCGGCGCTGACCGCATCGCTGATCACGTATCACTCGCGCAGCGCGCTGAAAGACGTCGGCAAGGCGTTGGGGCTCGAAGCGTCGTTGATCGAGCGGATCAGTAAATCGCAGCAATGGTGGGACGGCACGGATGCGGTCGCCAAATATCTGGCCGAAGCGGGCTTCGATCCCAGTTCGCACATCACGCAGAATCTGATTCGCCTCACGAAAGAGTTGCGCAATTTTCCGCGTCATCTGTCGCAACACGTCGGCGGCTTTGTGATCGCGAAAGACAAACTGTCGCGGCTCGTGCCGATCGAGAACGCGACAATGAAAGACCGCAGCGTGATCGAGTGGGACAAGGACGATATCGATGCGCTCAATCTGCTGAAAGTCGACGTGCTGGCGCTCGGCATGTTGTCGGCAATCCGGCGCGCGCTGGAATTCGTCGCGTTGCGGCGCGGCTTCCCGGAATTCAGAGTGCAGGATATTCCGCGCGAGGATCGGGCCGTCTACGAGATGTGCGGCCATGCCGACACGATTGGCGTGTTCCAGATCGAATCGCGCGCGCAGCAAAGCATGTTGCCGCGGTTGAAGCCGAACAAATATTACGACCTCGTGATCGAAGTCGCGATCGTGCGGCCCGGGCCGATTCAGGGCGGCATGGTGCATCCGTATCTGCGCCGCAAGCAGGGTCTCGAGGCGGAGGACTACGCCAAGGATGAATTGCGGCCGGTGCTCCAACGCACGCTCGGCGTGCCGATTTTCCAGGAGCAGGTGATGCACCTCGCGATGGTTGCGGCGAAATACTCCGGTGAGCAAGCCGACCAGTTGCGGCGCGCGATGGCCGCGTGGCGGCGCACCGGCAACCTGGCGAAATATCAGAAGGATTTGACCGAGCGCATGCTCAAGCGAGGTTATGAACCCGGGTTTATCAACCGCATCTGCAAGCAGATCGAAGGCTTTGGCGAGTACGGCTTTCCGGAAAGCCATGCCGCGAGCTTCGCGTTGCTCGTTTATCTCAGTGCGTGGCTGAAGCGTTATGAACCGGCCGCTTTTCTGGCAGGCTTGCTGAACAGTCAGCCGTTGGGTTTCTATTCGCCGTCGCAGCTCGTGCAGGACGCGAAGCGTCACGGCGTCACAGTATTGCCGCCCGACGTGACGCTGAGCGACTGGGAATCGACCTTCGAAAGAAACGGTCCGCAGCAGCAGGGGCAGCGAATTTCAGCGGCCGAAACCTGTTTGCATCGTCAGCAGGCCGTACTATCCGCGCAGCAGTTGCGCGATCTGGCACTGCCGCGCTTTGCCCTGAGCCGGACAGTCCGGCGCGCGGCACAACGGCTGACCGCGCGTGTATTTCAGCCGCCGAACATTTATGGAGCGAAAGGGCCCGCTGTGCGCATCGGCATGCATCTGATCAAAGGCCTTTCACAGACGGCCGCGGAACGCATCATGGCGGCTCGCAGCGACGCGCAGTTTACCGACGTCGACGATCTGGCGCGCCGCGCGGCATTTACGCGCCGCGATCTCGAAGCGCTTGCCGCTGCGAACGCACTGGTCAGCATTGCGGGCCATCGGCGCGAAGCGTGGTGGGCGGTGACCGCGCAGCATACGGTGCCCAGACTGCTGCGCGATGCGCCGATCGCCGAAGCGCCGCTGGCGTTGCCGCAGGCTGCCGAAAGCCGCGAGATCGTCGACGACTACGCGAGCCTTGGCCTCACGCTCAATCGCCATCCGCTCGCGCTCTTGCGCGCGCGTCTTGCCCAGCAGCGTTTTCGCACGGCGGCCGAACTCGCCGCGTGTCGGCACGGCACGCTGGCGCGCGCATGCGGCATCGTCACCGTACGGCAGCGGCCGGGAACGGCGAACGGCACTGTGTTCGTTTCCATCGAAGACGAAACCGGCTCGATCAATGTGATCGTCTGGCCGTCGCTGGTGGAACAGCAGCGCAAGGTGTTGCTGGGTTCATCGTTGCTGGCGGTGTACGGCGTCTTGCAGCGTGACGACGGTGTCGCTACCGGCGGCGACAGCGCCGGCAACGTGGCGAACGTCGGTAAAGCGGGCAAGGCGAAACAGAAACACAAAGGCGAGGTGATTCACCTGGTCGCGCATCGACTCGAAGATCGCAGCGAATTGCTCGGCGAACTGGCCACGGCGAGCCGCGATTTTCATTGACGCCGGCTCGCCGCGGCTGACGTTGCATGCCAGATGCTAGGCCGGCTTATCGCCTGTATCGCCTGTATTGCCCGTATTGCCTGTATTGCCTGTATCGCCTCGCCATGGAAAGCTGGCCAGCACCTGCCGGATCGCGGTGTCGAACGGCGTGCGGCGGCCAATGCCGAGCACCTCGAGCCGGCTCGAAGCAAGGTGGCAGTTATGCGGACGCGGAGTCGCGTCGGTGGGCGTGTGCTGCGGCGTCAGTTGCGCATCGAGTTGCAGCGCTTCGGCGAGACGCAGGGCGATCTCGTACTTGGTCATCGGTTCGTCGCCCGACCATTGCACGATGCCGCGAATCGCTTGACCATGCGCATGCCGTTCGAGCATTTGCCGGATCACAAACGCGACGTCCGGCATGAACGTTGGATAACGGATCGCCCATGCATCCATGACGGCAGCCTCGCCATTGAGCGAAGCCGACGCGGCGATCGCCGGCACGAGACTCGTCACTGCCGATTCTGCCCAACTGACGATCGGCCCAAACAGCAGCGGTAAACGCAGCACGCAACCGAGATCGGTCGTCTCCGCCAGCGCTCGCTCGCCTTCGAGCTTGCTGCGCCCATAGGCATTGAGCGGCGCGGGCTCGGAATCATGCTGGTAGGGCGGGTGAGCGCCGTCGAACACGTAGTCGGTGGAGATCGACAGCGTCCACGCGCCGCGCCGTTTGGCCGCCGCGGCCAAGGTGCGCACCGCATCGACGTTCAGCGCACGGGCGAGCGCCGGATCGTGCTCGCACACATCCGGACGACGCTCTGCCGCCGCAATCACGAGCGCATCCGGCGCTTCGCGCTCGACAAACTGGTCGACCGCCTGCGCGTCGCGAATATCGAGCGCGACCGTGTTCGGGCCGGGCCGGCTGAATGCCGTGGCGACAACTTGCCAGCCGGTTTGCAGCGCCAGTTCACCGACGAGCGCGCGGCCAAGCAGGCCGGACGCACCAATGACTGCGACTTTGAACATGACAGGAGCGCGCCTTAGCGGGCCGCGCCGCTGGCCACGTTCGTGACCGTGTAACCGGCCTCGTCGATGGCGGCCTTCAGCATTTCGGCCGGCTGCGTCGATTCGACCGCCACGCGGCCGGTTGCCAGATCGACCTGCACCTGCGCGGCGCCGTCGTGTTCACGGATCGCCTGGGTGACCGCCGCCACGCAATGCTGACAGCTCATGCCTTCTACCTGGAATTCGATCGTCATCTGGATTGCCTCGGAAAAATGAATGTTGCGATGGTTGAATTATGCCTGCCGTGCGCACTTGAGTGGCTGACCTTCCCATTGTGGGAAGGTGTACGATCGACGTACATATTGGGGAAACAGTCATGAACATTGGTGCAGCGGCCCGCGCGTCGGGCGTCACGGCGAAAATGATTCGCTACTACGAAAGCGTCGGTTTGCTGGCAGCAAAGGCGCGCACGAGCGCCGGTTATCGCGTCTATGGAACGCCGGAGGTGCATTCGCTGCGCTTCATCCGGCAGGCTCGCCGGCTCGGTTTTCTGGTCGAAGACATTCGCCGGCTGCTGGCGCTGTGGCACGATCGATCGCGCGCCAGTGCCGAAGTCAAGGCGATTGCGCTTGAACACGTCGCGGATCTGGATCGCCGCATCGCCGAACTCACCGATATGCGCGACACGTTGGCGCATCTGGCCGATCATTGCCACGGCGACGAGCGTCCGGACTGCCCGATTATCGAGCGGCTTGCGGATACGGATCTGGTGTCGGGGAAGGGTTGTCATCCGAGTTAAGGGGTGGGGCGCAACCCAAACGAGGGATTTGTTGCAACCTGTCACGCGCATGCACCAATATTGTGCTGTTTTGATGCGGATAATTCCGTCAACATCGAAAAATCCGCAATACCTCTCATAAAATCAAAAACTTAGATGCACAATTTGCGTGCACCATTCCAAAACGGAATGCACGTCATGCGGGCATTTCACTAGCAAGGTTGCACCAGAAGGCTATAATCCGGGTTAACCCTTTTACGGGAAATCCCTGATGCATAACTCACCGGGGATTCAATCTGATCCTTGGAGAACATCATGTTTGCATACCTTCTTGAAAAGCTGAGCATCTGGTTTGAAACCGCAGAACGTAGCCGTCGTGAAGCCTATCTGGCCTCGTCGTCGGATATCGTTCAGCTTGAGCAACGCATCCGCTCGCTCGAAACCAACGGCTACTCGTTGTAAGCAGCGCGAGCATCAAAGTTTGACCCGGCAGCGCATGTTGCGCGGCCATAGCAGTACAGCGTTGAGCCCCGTATAGACGGGGCTTTGTCACATCTGGGCTTCCCGGATTGCGGGTAATCTGTGCCCGACAAGCGTCTGCAGGCCAATATCGACTAGCCTGAAGGTTGTCACCGCGGTAAGGTAAAGCGTTTTTTTGCGCAATCCGGCATTCTCAAAACTTATCCGGCCCGGTCATGCTTCCTGCTCGCTCGCTCCACTCCATTCTGGCTGCCGCCATCGCGGCATCGCTGACAACGGTTCTCGCAGTACCGGCAACTTTCGCCGCGTCGAGCAACGGCGGCAAGCCGTTGATCCTCGACACGCAGAGCGGCATTAGCGACGGCCAGAGCGGCACCGTGCTGCAAACCGCGCCGCTTTCGCGGCAGCGGATCGTCGAAGCACAGCCAATCGCTGCGCCCACCGAACTGGCGCCGAATTCGTCGATACCGATCGTTGTCGCGCCGTACATCCAGTTGCCTGTCGGCGGGGCAGCCCCGCAGTCGCAACCACAGGCGCAGCCACAACCACAGCCTCGCCCGGCGCTACGTCCGCAATAAGCGTCTTCCGCGCGATGCTCCTCTGTAGTTCCTCTGTGATCCGTTAACCTTTCGAGCGGTTCCGAGCGGCGAGCCCTGCGCGGCGCCGCCACGCGTCAACGCGCGCCTTCGGATCACGCGCATTGCATGGAGCCATTCGGGTTTCGGCGCATGGCGCGGGTGAAACCGTCCGATGACAATCGTTACGCGGTCTCTTGCTGACGACGTGGACCATGCACATTGCGCTGCGCCGCCGCATCGAACGAAAACAGAACAAGGAGACATCGAAATGCTTACTCACTGGATGCAGCGTGCCGCCTGCGCCACGCTGATCGCGCTCGTCGCGCTCCCCGGCGTTGCGCTCGCCAAGGACACCCCGGAAAAATCCACGCTGACGATGGCCGTCGGCGGCTTGCCGGGTCTTTACTATTTGCCGGTGCTCGCGGCGCAGCAGTTGGGATACTTCAAAGACGAAGGGCTCGACGTCACCCTCGAAGATTTCGCGGGCGGATCAAAGGCCCTGGAAGCGGTAGTGGGAGGCAGCGCCGACGTGGGCGCCGGCGCATTCGAGCACACGCTGTTCATGCAGGCGAAAGGGCAGCATTACCGCGCATTCGCGCTGATGGGCCGCGCGCCGCAGATCGTCGTTGCGGTGGTGAAGTCGAAGGCCGATCAGATCAAGACGCTGGCGGACTTCAAGGGCGCGAAAGTCGGCGTGAGCGCGCCGGGTTCGTCGACCGATCTGGTGCTGACCGTGGCCTTGCGCAAGGCCGGCGTGCAGCGCAACGAGATTTCGGCGATCGGTGTGGGCAGTGGTGCGACGGTACTGGCCGCGGTAAGCGGTGGTCAGATCGACGCGCTGTCCAACGTCGATCCGATGATGACCAAGCTGCAGCACAGCGGCGCGATCAAGGTGCTGGTCGACACGCGCACGGTGAAGGGCACGCAAGAGGTATTCGGCGGGACGATGCCGGCAGCGACGCTATATGCCTCCGAGAGCTTCATTCAGAAGTATCCGAAGACGACGCAGGCGCTCGCCAACGCCATCGTGCGCGCCGACCACTGGCTGCAGAGCGCGAGCGACGCCGACCTGCTGAAGATGGTGCCGCCGGCCTATCTGCTCAACGACTCGGCGCTCTACGTGGAAGCCTTCCACAACGTGCGCGACGCATATTCGCCGGACGGCCTGATGCCCGCGGACGGCCCGGCCACCGCGTTGCGCGCGCTGTCGTCGTTCGATAACCGGCTCGATCCGAAAAAGATCGACCTGAACGCAACCTATACCAACGACTTCGTTCGCAAGGCCGCGGCGCAACTCAAGTGAGCGGTTTAGCGGCTTAAGTCGCTCACCGTCAGGCCGCGCGCCGTACCGCTGCGGCGGCGCACCGCCTGCAAGAAAGATCAGTCGCCGCGGTATTCGACCTTGAACTGCGCCGCCTTGTCCTGACCGAGCGCATTGACCAACCAGGGCAGTTGCTCCTTCAGTATTTTTGCCAGCGTGTACGGCGGATTCAGGATGAACATGCCGCTGCCGAACAGGCCGAAACCGTCGGCCGGCGGATTGCTGACGGTCAGGCTCACATGCAGCCAGTTGCGCTCCTGCAGCTTCTTCAGCTGGTCGGGAAAGCGCTGCGATTCGGGGCGCTTCACTTGCGGGTACCAGACCGCGTAAGTGCCGGTCGGAAAGCGCTTCAGGCTCTCTTCGACGCAGCGCAATGTGCGCGTGTAGTCGCGCTTGTCTTCATACGACGGGTCGAGCAGTACCAGCGCGCGGCGCGGCGCCGGCGGCAGCAGTGCGAGAATGCCGTCGAAGCCGTCGCCCGCGTAGAGCATCGCGCGCCGGCCCGCATCGCGAAAGTTGTGGCGCAGCACGTCGATTTCGGTGGTGTGCAGTTCGAACAGACGCATGCGGTCCTGCTCGCGCATCTGCCGCCACGCGATGTACGGCGAGCCCGGATAGAAGCGCAACTGGCCGTCCGGATTCAGCGCGCTCACTTCGTCGACGTAGTCGGCGAAGATCGGCGGCAAGTCGTTGCGTTCCCACAGTTTGGCGATGCCGGTCTGAAACTCGCCGGTTTTGGTCGCGTAGCCTTCCTTCAACGAATAAACGCCGGCGCCCGCGTGTGTGTCGATATACCAGTAGGCTTTGTCCTTCTGGCCGAGGTAGCGCAGTAGCTGCAACACGACGGCGTGTTTCAGAACGTCGGCGTGGTTGCCTGCATGAAAGGCGTGGCGGTAGCTGAGCATGATGAGGAGACGCTGAAAGAGGGCGTGCCGGTCCAGGGCGGATTCGGCGATGCGGATGCAATGCGGCGGCACAACCGGTGTGCGGCGCGGTCGCGTATTGTACGCGACGCCCGCGCTGCACACCGTAGCGCGTCCCGCGCGACACGGCCCGAATGCTGTGCGGGCCGTGCTCGAGCGGTCCGGCGGCCGCCTGGTTGTGCCTGGTTCTGCCTGGTCCTAGCTGTAGGCGTCGCCGATGATCTCCTCGATCCGCTGCTTCACTTCCGGCGTGATGCGCTCCGCGACCTCCGCCGAGGCCATGTTCTCGGCGATCTGCTCGACTCGCGACGCGCCGGTGATGACCGTGCTCACATGCGGATTCTTCAGAATCCACGCAATCGCCAGTTGGCCGACCGTGCAGCCCAGTTCGTCGGCCACTTCGCCGAGCTTGCCGACCACGTTGTTCTTGCCGGCGTCGGTCACCTGCTTGCGCAGCCACTCGTAGCCTTGCAACTGCGCGCGGCTGTCGGCGGGCACGCCGTCGCGGTACTTGCCGGTGAGGAGACCGGACGCGAGCGGGCTCCAGGTTGTCAGCCCGAGGCCGATGTCCTCGTAAAGGCGTTTGTATTCCTGCTCGACGCGTTTGCGGTGGAACAGGTTGTACTGCGGCTGTTCCATGACAGGCTTGTGCAGATGATGCCGCTCGGCAACCTCATAGGCGGCGCGGATTTCATCAGCGCTCCATTCGGACGTGCCCCAGTACAGCGCCTTGCCGCGCGCGATCATATCGCTCATCGCCCAGACGGTTTCCTCGACCGGCGTGTTCGGGTCAGGACGGTGACAGAACACCAGATCGACATAATCGAGTTGCAGGCGTTTGAGGGAGGCGTCGATCGCGTTCAGCAGATATTTGCGGTTCAGCGTGTGGTACTGATTCGGCGTCTCTTCCAGACCCCAGAAAAATTTCGTCGACACTACGTAACTCACGCGTGGCCATGCCAGTTCTTTGAGCGCCTGGCCCATGATTTCTTCGGATTGACCGCCGGCGTACACCTCGGCGTTGTCGAAGAAGTTGACTCCCGCATCGCGCGCGGCGGCGAGCGATTCGCGCGCCGCATGGCTGCCGACCTGATTGCCGTAGGTGACCCATGAGCCAATGGACAGTTCGCTGACTTGCAGGCCGGAACGGCCCAGACGTCGATAATTCATGCATGCCTCCTTGGTAGTGATGCCGCCGGAATCCCGCTGAGACGTCCAGTTTAAAGAGATAAAGCCCGATGTGCGTTTTCCAGATGTGCTTCACACGGTTCATGCACAATAGCAGCGTTGGCCGCGGTGCAGCATCCGGCCGGACGGCCTATGCCGTCTGGCTGACTTCACGCCGCCTGCGGCTCGTGGTGTCATTGCTCATCAACTGCATGGAGGTTCTGGATGTCGTCACTGAACACGAATCTGAATGGCAAGGTCGCGGTGGTTACCGGCGCCGCGAGCGGCATCGGTAAGCAGATTGCGCTGACGCTTTCCGCGGCGGGCGCCGCGGTCGCGATTGCCGACCTGAACCAGGACGGCGCGAACGCCGTCGCTGAAGAAATCAAAGCGGGCGGCGGCAAGGCAATCGGCGTCGCGATGGACGTGACCAACGAAGATGCCGTCAACCAGGGGATCGACAAGGTCGCCGCCGAGCTCGGCTCGGTCGATATTCTGATTTCCAATGCCGGCATTCAGATCGTCAATCCGATCGAAAACTACTCGTTTTCCGACTGGAAGAAAATGCAGGCGATCCATGTGGACGGCGCGTTCCTCACCACCAAGGCAGCGCTCAAACACATGTACAAGGACGATCGCGGCGGCATCGTGATCTACATGGGTTCGGTCCATTCCCACGAAGCGTCGCCGCTGAAGTCCGCCTATGTAACGGCCAAGCATGCGTTGCTGGGTCTGTCGCGCGTATTGGCAAAGGAAGGCGCGAAGCACAACGTGCGCTCGCACGTCGTGTGTCCGGGTTTCGTGCGCACTCCGCTGGTCGACAAGCAGATTCCCGAGCAAGCCAAGGAACTCGGCATCGGCGAGGAAGAGGTGGTCAAGCGCGTGATGCTGGGCGGCACGGTCGACGGCATCTTCACCACGGTGGAAGACGTCGCGCAGACGGTGCTGTTCCTGTCCACTTTCCCGACTGCGGCGCTGACCGGTCAGTCCTTTATTGTGAGCCACGGCTGGTACATGCAATAAGGAGGCGCCCATGGCGCAACGCAATCTCAAGCAGGCACGCGTCGGCGCGCCTGGGGATGGCGGGGGCGCCGGCCCTGCGGCCGCCGTCCATCCCAGCCGGCACCTCGAATTGCCCAACTACGAAACCGTCGCGCTGATGCTGCAAGGCGGCGGTGCGCTCGGTGCCTATCAGGCTGGTGTCTTTCAAGGTCTTTACGAAGCAGGCATCGAGCCGAACTGGCTCGCCGGCATTTCGATCGGGGCGTTGAACACGGCCGTCATTGCCGGCAATCCGCCGGGCAAGCGCGTAGAACGGCTGCGGCAATTCTGGGAGACGATCTGTCAGCCGGCTTTCGGGCCGCCGCTGCCGGCCTTCATCGAGCACGCACTCTTCAACTCCAGCGAGGCCGTGCGTAAAGCTTTCACGGCGACGCAGGCCATGGGCGCGATCGTGGAAGGGCAGAAGGGCTTTTTCGTGCCGCGTTTCCCGCCGCCGTTGCCCACCGTGTCGGGGCCGCCGCAAATGGCCAGCTACTACGACACCACGCCGCTGAAAGCGACACTTGAAGCGATGTGCGATTTCGACCGGATCAATTCGGGCGAAACACGCGTGTCGGTCGGCGCGGTGAATTGTGGCACCGGTAATTTCGCGTACTTCGATAACACGCACACGAAACTGAAGCCGGAGCATTTCATGGCGTCGGGCGCGTTGCCGCCGGGCTTTGCAGCGGTTGAAATCGATGGCCAGTACTACTGGGACGGCGGCTTGATGTCGAACACGCCGCTCTACGAAGTGATCCAGACCACGCCGCGCCGCGACACGCTCGCGTTTCAGGTCGATCTCTGGAGCGCGATCGGGCCGGTGCCGGACAACATCACCGACGTCCAGGGGCGCGTGAAGGACATTCAGTATTCGAGCCGCACGCGTCTCGTGACCGACATGCTGCAACGCTCGCAGCGTTTCCGGCATGTGTTGCGCGAGGTGCTCGACCGCGTGCCGGCCGATCAGCGAGACGATCCGTGGTGCAAGCTGGCCGACGAGCTATCGTGTTCGAAGCGCTACAACGTGATCCACCTCATCTATCGGCAGAAGGAATACGAAGGGCACTTCAAGGACTTTCAGTTCGGCCTGACGACGATGCGTGAGCACTGGGAAAGCGGTTTGCAGGATATCCGCCGCTCGCTTGAGCAACCCGATTGGCTGGACATGCCCGAGAACGACGCGGGTTTTGTCACGCACGATATTCACCGGGATGCGCGCTGAAGCGATAGAGCCGTAGTCAGCGGCAAATGAAAACGGCGCCCGGGGAATGAACTGCACCCCAAAAGCGTGGACGAGTGTCCAACTCTTGGGGTGCAGTTCAGGAAGGGCGCCATTTCTACAATCAGTTTCAGCAAAGCGCACGCAATCAGCGCGTGCGCTTTGGAAAGCTTTACTTCAGCACGTGAGCGATCGCGTTAGCCACCACGTCGAGGTTGCGCGTATTCAGCGCAGCGACGCAGATGCGGCCCGTGCTCACAGCATAGATGCCGAACTCTTCGCGCAGGCGGTCCACTTGCGGCGCCGTCAGACCCGAGTACGAGAACATGCCGCGTTGCGCGTTCACGAAGCTGAAGTCGCGATTCACGCCGCTTGCCTTCAGGCGCTCGACCAGACCGTTGCGCATTGCGCGGATACGGTCGCGCATTTCGGCGAGTTC
This sequence comes from Paraburkholderia sp. FW306-2-2C-D06C, assembly GCF_058781505.1. Taxonomy (NCBI): domain Bacteria; kingdom Pseudomonadati; phylum Pseudomonadota; class Betaproteobacteria; order Burkholderiales; family Burkholderiaceae; genus Paraburkholderia; species Paraburkholderia sp. FW306-2-2C-D06C. The sequence continues at coordinate 15,350 of NZ_JBYSWU010000059.1, forward strand.
CGTTTCCCACGTGGCGCGCAGTTCGGGCGAGGCGAGTACCGCTGCGACCACTGAGCCGCCGTGCGTCGGCGGGTTCGAGTAGTTCGTGCGGATCACGCGCTTCAGTTGCGACAGCACGCGGGCGGCTTCTTCCTTGCCTGCCGTAATGATCGACAGTGCGCCGACGCGCTCGCCGTACAGCGAGAACGACTTCGAGAACGACGACGACACGAACGCGTTCAGTTCCTTGGCAGCGAACAGACGCACTGCTGCGGCGTCCGATTCGATGTCATCGCCGAAACCTTGATAGGCGATGTCGAGGAACGGCACGAGGTTTCGCGCCTTGACGACTTCGACCACCTGCTTCCATTGCTCGATGCTCAGATCGACGCCGGTCGGGTTGTGGCAGCACGCGTGCAGCACGACGACCGTGCCCGCGGCATAGCTGTTCAACGCGCTCAGCATGCCTTCGAAGTTCACGCCGTGGGTGTGCGCGTCGTAGTATGGGTACGACACGACTTCGAAGCCGGCGCTTTCGAACAGCGCACGGTGGTTTTCCCAGCTCGGATCGCTGATCGCGACCTTGGCGTTCGGGTTCAGACGCTTCAGGAAGTCGGCGCCGATTTTCAGCGCGCCCGTGCCACCCAGTGCCTGTGCCGTCACGACGCGGCCCGCGGCGATCAGCGGCGAGTCGTTGCCGAGCAGCAGCTTCTGCACGGCGGCGTCGTAGGCGGCAATGCCTTCGATCGGCAGATAGCCGCGCGGCAACGCGGCTTCGACGCGAGCCTTTTCCGCGTCGCGCACGGCGCGCAGCAGCGGAATCTTGCCTTCTTCATTGAAGTACACGCCAACGCCAAGGTTGACCTTGGTGGCGCGCGCATCGGCGTTGAAAGCTTCGTTCAGGCCCAGAATCGGGTCGCGGGGAGCAAGTTCGACGGCGGAGAACAGAGACATGATGGGTGGGCAGCAGTAGTAAAAAGAGGGGTGGCTTCGAGCGCGGGCGACCCGGCTTGAAGTGTCTGGCAGAAAATTGCAGACGGGCGGCGGGCAGCGGCGAGCGAGCGCAACTTGGCATTGTAGCGAATCCGCGGGCACTTTTCGGGCCAGAAAGGCCGTAAAAACCGAATTATTTGCTTGAAAATCAGGCACTCCGGCGCCAGGTGGCTGTGACGGGCCTACGCCGAATCGGCCCGGCAATGGTCGGGCAACGGCCGGGCAGCAGTCCGGCAAAAGGCGCCACAGCGCCTGATGAGCGCCGCGCCGGCCACTTAGGCCGGGGGCCTCGGAACAGCCCGGCGAACCCCGCAGACCTTACGCAGACCCGCTCGGCCCGCGCTCGCGCAAACCGCTAGAATAGTCCTTTGCCCAAGGCCCGGTGCCGCCCACATGTCCGAACACCATCTGACTGAAGTCGACGATACGCTCGACGAATCCAAATTCGTTACGTTCGAAGACTCGCCGTTCCAGCTCTACCAGCCGTATCCGCCGGCCGGCGATCAGCCGACGGCGATCGACACGCTCGTCGAGGGCATCGAGGACGGCCTGTCGTTCCAGACGCTGCTCGGCGTGACCGGTTCCGGCAAAACCTTCACGATGGCCAACACCATCGCGCGGCTCGGCCGCCCGGCGATCGTGTTCGCGCCGAACAAGACGCTTGCCGCCCAGCTTTACTCGGAGTTCCGAGAGTTCTTCCCGCGCAATGCGGTCGAATACTTCGTCTCGTACTACGACTACTATCAGCCGGAAGCGTACGTGCCGCAGCGCGACCTGTTCATCGAGAAGGATTCGTCGATCAACGAGCACATCGAGCAGATGCGGCTGTCGGCTACCAAGAGCCTGATGGAGCGGCGCGACGTGGTGATCGTCGCGACGGTTTCCGCGATCTACGGTATCGGCAATCCGTCCGAATACCACCAGATGATTCTGACGCTGCGTACCGGCGACAAGCTCGGCCAGCGCGACATCATCGCGCGGCTGATCGCGATGCAGTACAACCGCAACGAAGCCGACTTCCAGCGCGGTTCGTTCCGTGTGCGCGGCGACACGATCGACATTTTCCCGGCGGAACACGCGGAAATGGCGGTGCGCGTCGAACTGTTCGACGACGAAGTCGAGACGCTGCAACTGTTCGATCCGCTCACCGGCCGCGTGCGCCAGAAGATTCCGCGTTTCACCGTGTATCCGTCGTCGCACTATGTGACGCCGCGCGACACCGTGGTCCGCGCGGTCGAAACCATCAAGAACGAACTGCGCGAGCGGCTCGAATTCTTCTATAGCGAAGGCAAACTGGTCGAAGCGCAGCGGCTCGAGCAGCGCACCCGCTTCGATCTGGAAATGCTCCAGGAGCTGGGTTTCTGCAAGGGCATCGAGAACTACTCGCGGCACTTCTCGGGCGCCGCGCCGGGCGAGCCGCCGCCCACGCTGGTCGATTACCTGCCGTCGGACGCGTTGATGCTGCTCGATGAATCGCACGTGCTGATCGGTCAGTTGAACGGCATGTACAACGGCGACCGCGCGCGTAAAGAGAATCTGGTGGACTACGGTTTCCGCCTGCCGTCGGCGCTCGATAACCGGCCGCTCAAGTTCAACGAGTTCGAGCGCAAGATGCGCCAGGTGGTGTTCGTGTCGGCCACACCCGCCGATTACGAGCAGAAGACGGCGGGGCAGGTGGCCGAGCAACTGGTGCGTCCGACTGGCCTCGTCGATCCGGAAATCGAGGTGCGTCCGGCGCGCAGCCAGGTCGACGACGTGCTCGCCGAGATCAACGAGCGCGTCAAAGTCGGCGATCGCGTGCTGGTTACCGTGCTGACCAAGCGAATGGCCGAGCAGCTCACCGAGTTTCTGGCCGACCACGGCGTCAAGGTACGCTATCTGCACAGCGACATCGACACGGTCGAGCGGGTCGAAATCATCCGTGATCTGCGCCTCGGCACCTTCGACGTGCTGGTCGGGATCAACCTGCTGCGCGAAGGGCTGGATATCCCGGAAGTTTCGCTGGTCGCGATCCTCGACGCCGACAAGGAAGGCTTCCTGCGCGCCGAGCGCTCACTGATCCAGACCATCGGCCGGGCGGCGCGCAACGTGAACGGCAAGGCGATTCTCTACGCCGATAAAGTGACCGATTCGATGCGCCGCGCCATCGACGAAACCGAACGGCGGCGTGCCAAGCAGATCGCCTTCAACCTCGCGAACGGCATTACGCCGCGCGGGGTGGTCAAGCGGATCCGCGACATCATCGACGGCGTGTACAACGTCGACGACACCCGCGCCGAGCTGAAAGAGCAGCAGACCCGCGCAAAGTTCGAGGACATGTCCGAGAAGCAGCTCGCCAAGGAACTCAAGCGTCTCGAAAAGCAGATGATGGAGCACGCGAAAAATCTCGAGTTCGAAAAGGCCGCGCAGACCCGCGATCAGCTGGCGTTGCTGCGTCAACGCGTGTTCGGTGCGAACGTCGGCGATCACGTGTCAGGCATCGACTAAACCTTCCTATCCGCTCTGGGCGCGGCAATGTGCCGCGCTCTGTCGATCGACGTCGCTCATCCCGCCAAACACGTCCACACGCGCTTCCTTAAGCCTGCCTTAAGCCCCTGCTGGCATAAGGCTCGGCGTGCTTCCCCATTTGTTCTAGCTGTCGATCAATGATAAACTCGACCAATATTGAGAATGGTTCGCATTAACGTTACGTAAATGCGGTTACGTAAGTTACGTAAATGTGCGGTTACGTAAATGCGGTTCGTAGATGCAGTTCGGGGTCCGCTTGCTGCTTGTTCGAGCGCGCCGGCGTCCGCTGACAAGACACACGCAACGTACTGTTCCAATTGCTTCGGTTCCAGTCAGATAAAAACAAGGAGTTTCAATGCAGATTTCTTCATTTGTGCGTGGTGGCGCCGCAGCGGTGGCCGCAGTCGCGGCTCTGTCGGCAACGGCAGCGGAATACCCGATCGGCAAGCATCAGATTCAAGGCGGAATGGAAATCGGCGCGGTGTATCTGCAGCCGATCACGATGGAACCCGAAGGCATGATGCGCAAGGCGTCGGATTCGGATGTCCACCTCGAGGCCGATATCCACGCAGTCAAGAACAACCCGACCGGTTTCGCCGAAGGCGACTGGATGCCGTACCTGCAAGTGCGCTACGAACTGACGAAAGCCGGTTCGAATCAGACCCAGAAGGGCGACATGATGGCGATGGTCGCGAACGACGGTCCGCATTACGGCGACAACGTCAAGCTGCAAGGCCCGGGCAAGTATCACCTGAAGATGGTCGTCGAAGCGCCGATGCAAACCGGCCATATGGCGTTCGGCCGCCACGTCGACAAGGAAACCGGCGTGGGTCAGTGGTTCAAGCCGATCACGCTCGAATACGACTTCACGTTCGCGGGTATCGGCAAGAAGGGCGGTTACTGATCGCCGCGGATCTTCACGGTTTGGTTTGTCACGGTTTGCCACGCGGAGCCCCGCGTGGTCATCGCGTAAGTGAATGAATGCAGCAGACGGCGCCCGGGCGATGGCTCCTGGCGCCGCGTTCTCCGGAAGGGCTAATGAGAATCAACCGAAAGATCGCGATCCTCGCCACGATGGCGTCGCTGGCCGGCGCCGCGCACGCGGCCGATTTGCTGACCTTCAAGCTGGAAATGAATGACGGCAAGCTGAATCCGGCACGTATCGAGGTGCCCGTAGGGCAGCGCATCAAGATCGAAATACGCAATACCGGCAAGGGTGCGGCCGAGTTCGAAAGCGTTCAGTTGCGCAAGGAAAAGGTGCTGGCGCCGGGGGCGGAGTCGTTCGTCGTGATCGCGCCGCTGGAAGCGGGCGAGTACAAGTTTTTCGACGATTTCCACCAGCAGGCGCAGGGCGTGATCGTCGCGAAGTAAGGGCTTGGGCCGCGAGCGCACATCGAATCGCGCGTTCGCCACAGCAGTAGACGGAGGGCTAGATGGGTCAGGTGTTGTTCATCGTATGGCGGGAAAGTGTCGAGGCGTTGCTGGTCGTCGGCATCCTGTACGCTTGGTTGAAGAATGGCGACGACGACGCGCGCCGCGGTTTGCCGTACTTGTGGGGCGGCGTCGCGGCCGGCGTGATCGCAGCGGTCGCACTCGGCGCGGCGCTGGTCGGCTTTACCGAGGTGCTGTCCGGCGACGCGCAGGATTATTTCCAGACCGCCATGGTGCTGGTCGCCTGCGTGCTGATCGTGCAGATGGTGCTGTGGATGAAGCAGCATGGCCGGTCGCTCAAGCGCGATATGGAACAGTCGCTGCAAAAGAGCACGCGCGACTCGAACTGGTGGGGCGTGGCATTGCTGGTCGCGTTGGCGATCGCGCGTGAGGGCAGCGAAACGGTTATCTTCCTGTACGGCCTCGGCTTCGGCCAGTCGGGGCACGTGGACGGCGGCCAGATGCTCGCGGTGTTTATCGGCCTCGGTCTCGCGCTCCTGACCTTCTACGCATTGCAGCTGGGCGGCAAGTTCTTCTCGTGGCGGCTCTTTTTCCGCGTCACCGAAATCATGCTGCTGTTCCTCGGCGCGGGCCTGTTCCAGACCGGCGTCGACAAGCTGATCGACAAGGAAATCCTGCCGACGCTGGTTGACCAGATGTGGAATTCGTCGGCGATCCTCGACGATTCGAACACCTTCGGTTCGCTGGTCGCCACGCTCACCGGCTATCGCGCGCATCCGGCGCTGATGAATCTGATCGCTTACGCGCTGTACTGGGCGGTCGTCTATCTGCTGGTGCGTCGCGCGAACCGCAAACCGGCGCAGCAGGCCGCCGGGCGCGCGGCATGAGTACAGTCATGACGCGCCCAGGCCGCCTCGCTGCGGCCGGTCAGTGGATGCAGCGTCACGGCGGGCTGATTCGCGGCATTCAATGGGTCGTCGTGGCGGTGTACGCGTTTCTGATTCTGGTGCCGGCAGCGATGCCGCTGCCGGGCGACACCGCGCATCTGTGGAATAACCTGACGCTTGCCGCGCAGTTCGTGTTCTGGGGCATCTGGTGGCCGTTCGTGCTGCTCTCGATGGTGATGCTCGGCCGCGTATGGTGCGGCGTGCTATGCCCGGAAGGCGCGCTCGCCGAGTTCGCCAGCAAGTACGGCCGCGGCTGGGCGATTCCGCGCTGGATGCGCTGGGGCGGCTGGCCCTTCGTTGCATTCGGCCTCACCACCATCTACGGCCAGATGGTGAGCGTTTATCAGTATCCGAAGGCGGTGCTGCTGGTGCTCGGCGGCTCGACCTTCGCGGCGATGATCATCGGCTTGCTGTACGGACGCGAGAAGCGCGTCTGGTGCAAATATCTGTGCCCCGTCAACGGCGTTTTTTCGCTTCTGGCGCGCCTCGCGCCGTTTCACTACAAAGTCGATGAAGACGCATGGCGCCGTTCGTACAAGAACGGCGAGCATGGGCATCGCGTGATTCCGATCAATTGCGCGCCGCTCGTGCCGTTGCGCAATATGACGGGCGCGGCGGACTGCCATATGTGCGGCCGTTGCAGCGGGCATCGCGACGCGATTGCGTTGAAGTGGCGTGTGCCGTCGTCGGAAGTGGTGCAGCTCGGCGACAAGAAGGCGAACCCGTGGGACACGGCCTTGATTCTGTACGGTCTGCTCGGCATCGCGATCGGCGCGTTCCACTGGACCGCTTCGCGCTGGTTCGTCGACCTGAAGATGTTCTTCGCCACGTGGCTGGTCGATCACGACATCACCTGGCCGCTCGACACCAACGTGCCCTGGTTCCTGTTCACGCACTACCCCGAGCAGAACGACGTGTTCTCGTGGCTCGACGGCACTATGGTGATCGGCTACATCCTCGCCACGGCGCTGGTGTACGGCACCGCGCTGCTGGTGCTGCTGACGGGCGCAGCGCGCATGCTGGGGCGTTTCAATAGCGTGCGTCTGCATCATTTGACGCAAGGGCTGATTCCGATTGCCGGCGCGGGCGTGTTCCTCGGCCTGTCGGCGACCACGCTGTCGCTGCTGCGCGCGGAACATGTGCCACTTTGGTGGGCGTCGGATCTGCGCATTGCCATTCTCGCGATCGCCAACCTGTGGAGCGCCTGGCTCGCCTGGCTGGTCACCCGCCGCTATAGCGAGCGCTTCGTTCAGCGCGGTCTCGCGATGGCGTGGTTCGTCGCGGCGCTGGCCGTGGTCGATAGCGCATGGTGGCTGATGTTCTGGGGCTGGGCGTCGAAGTAATTGAAGCAAGCGTGAAGTAAGCGCATTACCGTCACGTTTGGGCCATAAAAAAGCCGTGGAGATGAAAACATCCCACGGCCTTTTTATTTTCTTGATCTGCGACACACGACGTTTCGTGCATCCGCATTGGGTGACAAACCAGACAAGAACCAAAATGAGAACCAAAAAAGCGGCCTGGCTGGCTGCGACGGCTGGCTTGGTGTCTGCACGAAGGGGTCTAGTTCTCACGTGCAAGCCGTCGTGGCTGGCTAATGCCCAACACCTCTCGAGGAGGTGGTCCCCACAATACCCGGTAGTTACCTCTGTTCGTTACTTCGTCAGGATCAGCTTGCCCAGACGCGTGGCGCGCAGCTGGTAGGTTTCGCCGTTATGGAGGATGCTGACGTGGCTATGTCCTTGCAGCAGTGCGTCGCTGCGCACGACACGATCCGATCTCTCGCCTGAACTGCTGACACGGTTTGCGGCGGGCTTCGTGGCGGTGGCCGTAGCCGTCGACGGTTTCGGACGGCTGGTCAGTGCGGCCGCCGGGCGGCGCAGACTGAGCGTGGAAGAGCGCGTGAGATCGGTCATTCGTTTTTGCTGTTGGTCGATTCGATGGATTAATTCTAAATGATAACCATTCCTATTTACAAGAAAGAGAAATTGATCGGATTCGACTTTCGATAGCTGATGGGATGGGGAGCAGGGCGACGAGAGACGGGAGACACGGATAAGGGCGCGCCTTCGACGTGGCCGCCCCCTTCTTGACGGGCGCGTGCGGGAAGTGCGCGCCCGCACGCGGAAATTCAATGCAACGAACCGGGTTCCTGCTTCGTTTGCACGTACTGGCGAATTAGCCGGACGGTATCGATGTCGTTCTCGCGATACGCCGACTTGACGATTTCCTGGGTCTGCACGGCATCCTGGTCGTCGGAGACAGGCAGGGTGGTCGCATATTCGAAGCGCAGGAACAGCTGCAGTTCATCGGGCTGCTCGATGGTCATGGTCAGCGAGCCGCCGACATGGTCCGCGGTCGGCAGAATGTCGTAGCGCACGCTCTGGCTTTTCTGCAGCGTGACGCGGTCGCGCACGGTGGCCTGGCCGTAGTGCAGCTCTCGCTCGAGGATGTTGCCTTCACGCGAAAGGATGGTGCAACTGTCGAGTCCGATCACAAACAGTTGCGGCTGCTCGGCGCGCAGCACGAGACCCTCCCATAACTGCTCGCGGGTCATCGCGTCGACAAACGGATTCAACGGATCGTTGATCTGGATAAGGTGTTCGAAATTCAAGACGACAGCTTCCTATGAAAGCGTTGCATTACGTTCTGCCCTGTTCAGCTGGGTCTTGCGCGTTTCGCCGCGCTCTCGCGCGACGTTACGCGACGGCGAGTCCCGAGCGGATCGTGATCGAATGCGTCAGGATCTTGTGAACCGGACACGCATTGGCAATTTGCAAAAGCCGTTCCCGCTGCTCGTCGGACAGTTCGCCCTCCAGCACGATCCGGCGCTCGATGGTCGAGCCGGCGTCGCCGGTTTCCATCGATAGCCCCACGCGCACGCCGGCGAGCGGCCAGCTCTTGCGCTGCGCATACATCTTCAGCGTGATCGACGTGCAGGCGCCGAGGCTCGACAGCAATAGCGCGATGGGCGCCGGCCCGCGATCACCACCACCCAGCGACTCGGGTTCGTCGGCGAGCCACGTGTGCTTGCCGTCGTCGAAAAGAACCTGGAAATTGGTCGAGCCGATGTGGGCGGTGACGGTGGACTCTGCCATGCGCGCTCCTGAACAGGGACGGAAATCGCCGCGCGCCGGCGCTCGTTTGGCTACACAGCGGGCTAAACGGCGCGTCGCGCGGCATGAATCGCTATTGTGAACGAATTTAGCGGTGTCCGCGCCACAGGGTGCGGCGCAGCGGCGCGCGATTTGACGCGATGCCAGGAGCGCCGCGGCGTTGCCGCGTGCGGCCAAGCGCGCGCAGCGTCCGATCAATGCGTGATGCAGCCCATGCGTCCGGCCTGGTAGTCGGTGACAGCCTGGCGGATCTCATCTTCGGTATTCATCACAAACGGGCCGTAACGCACCACCGGCTCCTTCAGCGGTACGCCGCCGAGCAGCAGCACTTCGAGCGGCTCGGCGCCGGCTGTGAGCGTGACGCTGTCGCCGTCGTTCTGAAATACGACCATCTTCCGCGCGTCGATCTCCTGGCGCGCTTCGCCTTCGCCGTAGAAGCCCTTGCCCGACAGGCCGTAGGCGAACACACGATAGTCCGCCGGCACCGGCTGCGTAATCGTCGCGCCCGGTTGCAGCGAGAAATGCTGATACAGGATCGGCGTGCGCGTTTCGATTGCCGCCTTGACGCCGAGCGCCTCGCCGGCGATCACCTTGACGCGCACCTTGCCGTCCGTGGAAGTCGCTACCGGAATGCTCGACGACGGCATTTCCTGGTAGCGCGGCTCGATCATCTTGTCGCGGCGCGGCAGATTCACCCATAGCTGCAAGCCGTGCACACGCCCGCCGGTGCGGACAAACGCCGGATCCGGCATTTCGCTGTGCACGACGCCGGCGCCCGCGGTCATCCATTGCACGTCGCCGGCACGCAGCGTGCCCGAATGGCCTGCTGAATCCTTATGGCCGAACTGGCCCTCGAGCGCATAGGTGACCGTTTCGAAGCCACGGTGCGGATGGTCCGGCGCGCCTTTGGCCTCGCCGGGCGCGTAATCGATCGGTCCCATTTCGTCGAGCAGCAGGAACGGGTCGAAATCCATCAGCATGCGGGTCGGAAACGGTCGGTGGACGATAAAGCCGCCACCTTCGGTCGTGCGAACGGCGGGATACGTGCGTTCGATCGTGCGGATCGTGCTCATCAAAGTCACCTTGAAAAATGGGGAATAGCATTATTTTTGAAACATGGAGCTATTATAGGGACCGTTTTTCGAGGTGCCAGCCACCGTCACGCAATGGATTGTTCTATTACTGGAACGATGAGATGAAGATCGATTCACATAATCTGAATGACCTGATGTACTTCTCGCAGGTCGTCGAACATGGCGGTTTTTCCGCCGCCGAGCGCGTGTTGGGCATCTCGAAGTCGCGGCTTTCGCGCCGGCTGACCGAACTGGAAGCGTCGCTGGGCGTGCGTTTGCTGCAGCGCTCCACCCGCAAGCTGGCGCTGACCGAAGCCGGACAGCTGTTCTATCAGCATTGTCAGGCGATGCTCAGCGAGGCGCAGGCAGCCGTTAACGTGGTGCAGCAGTTGCGCTCGTCGCCGCGCGGCACGGTGCGCGTGAGCGTGCCGGTGACCATTTCGCAGACCATCCTGTCGCAGATCCTGCCGGAATTCATGCATCGCTACCCGGAAGTGCGCGTCGTGATGCGCGTGACGAACCGCGTGGTCGATCTGTTCGAAGATTCGATCGATGTCGCGTTGCGCGTGCGCTCCGATCCGCCGGACAACGCCAACATCGTCGTGCGGCCGCTGTGGCGGACACAGCAGATGCTGGTCGGTGCGCCGAGCCTGTTGCAGCAGAATGCGCCGCCGCTGTTGCCCGCGGACCTGAGCCGTTTCGAAACGCTCGATGTGCCGACCGGCGACGGTCGCCACGTATTCAACCTGATCTCGCCTGACGGCGCGCGTCACGCTCACGAACACGAGCCGCGTCTGGTGACCGCCGATCTGATGACCATACGCGAAGCGGTGCTGGCCGGCGTCGGTATCGCGGCGCTGCCGGAAATGATGTACGGCGCCGCGCTGCGTGCAGGGCAGTTGTCGCCAGTCATGCCCGGCTGGACCTTGCCGACGCCGCAGTTGTATGCCGTATTCGTGTCGCGGCAGGGGATGGTGCCGGCGGTGCGCGCGTTCGTCGACTATCTGGTCGAGATGCTGGACCCGGACGACGGTAAACACATCGCGGGCGAATGCCCGGCGCGCGAGGAAAAGAAGACCGGCGCGCAGCAGGTTCTGGCCGTCGCGTCATAGCACTTCTTGCGCGGTACGGCATCGCTTTTAGCATTTAAGCGCCGTTTGTCATGAGTACTTTCAATGGCTGGTCACTTGAATGCACGCGCTCACAGGCATATATTGAAATCCCTTCGCTAAGGAGTCTCTTATGCGGAAACTCATGGCCGCTATCATAGCCGGCCTGATAGGGCTGACCGCGCTGTCCGTGTCGACCACGGCTGTCGCATGCGATGGCTCCGGCTATCATTCCGATGGCAAGTGAACCCGCCGCCCGAAGGCGCCGAGTGCGCACAAAAAAAGGCCTTCATCTGACGATGAGGGCCTTTTACTTTTAGCCCTTGAAACAAGGGCTTTTCTGTTCTTCGGCAGGCGCTGCTTAACAGCGTTTTACCTCGCGCTTATCGGGCTTCATTTGGCCTTGGGCTGGGTAACGAAGCCGATCTTGGTCAGGCCGCCGGCCTGTGCCGCCGACATCACCTCAGCCACTTTCTCATACGCGACCTTGCGGTCCGCATCCAGATGCAATTCCGGCTGCGGGTTCGCTTGCGCGGCCTGGGCGATCTTTGCGTGCAGCGTTGCTTCGTCGACCTTTTGCTGGTCCCACGACACATTGCCGTCCGCGTCGATCGAAACCGGGATCTGCGCGGGCTTGGTGTCTTCTTTCTGGCTGCTCGCATGCGGCAGATCGATCTTGACCGCGTGACGGATCACCGGAATCGTCACCATGAAGACGATCAGGAGAACCAACATGACGTCGACGAGCGGCGTCATGTTGATTTCGTTCATCAGGCCGTCGTCATCGTCGCCGGCGAAGGGGCTCATTGCCATCGGAGTGCCTCGCTGATCAGTTGACGCGCGTGGCGAGGCGCAGACCGTCGCCGCGCCTGGACGACGACAGACGGGCGCCCGTCACGAAGAACGCGTGCAGGCCGTGCGCAAAGCGGCTCAGCTTGGCGACAATCGCCTTGTTGGCGCGCGTCAATGCGTTGTAGCCGAGCACGGCCGGAATCGCGACGAACAGGCCGAACGCGGTCATGATCAGCGCTTCGCCGACCGGACCAGCCACTTGATCGATCGACGACTGACCGCTCGCACCGATCGCCAGCAGCGCGTGATAAATGCCCCACACCGTGCCGAACAGGCCGACGAACGGCGCCGTGCTGCCGATCGACGCGAGAATCGCGAGACCGCTCTGCATGCGCGCCACGCTTTCGTCCATCGTGTCTTTCAGGCAGCGCGTGACCCAGTCTGACACATCCATGCGGTCGTGCAGATGCGGTTGCGTCTGATGATGGTGGTCGGCCGCTTCCTGGCCCGACAGCGCCAGCGCGAGGAACGGGTTGTCCTGCGGCTTCGACGATTCCGCGCCGAGCTTTTTCACGCCGTCGGCGAGATCGTCCGAATGCCAGAATGCCTGCTCGGCATTCTTCGTGAGACGCTTCAGTCGTATCACGTTCCAGCCCTTGATGACGATCACGCTCCACGACATCACGGACATGATCAACAGCGCGAGCGCGATACCGCGCGTCACAAAATCCCCTTGCGCCCAAACGTGCGCCAATCCGTAGTTTTGCATTGCAATTCCTTTTTCTTTGAAATCTGCCTCAATCGTTCAGATTGAAGTCGTAAGGCTGGGTGTACGCGGCCCGAATCGGCTGGCCGTTCTCGAGATAGGGTTTGCAGGCGCTCGCACGCACGGCGGCGAGCGCGGCGTCGTCGAGACGGCTAAAGCCGCTGCTCTTCTTCAGTTCGATGTTTTCGAGCTTGCCGGTCAGGCCCACTACGAACTTCACATACGCGGTGCCGGTTTCGCCGCGCCGCTTGGACAGCGATGGGTATTCCGGCTTGGCGATATTGCAGTCGAGGTGCGAGACGTTCTTCGGCGCGGTGATCTCCATCGTCTGACGGCCGATCGCTGGCGTGGCCTGAGCGGCGGGTGCCGCCGGCGCTGCGGGTGCGGGTGCGGGTGGAGCCGGATCGGGCGCTGCGACCGGCGTCGGCGACGGCGCGGCGGCCTGCGGCAGCGGCGTAGGCGCCGGTTTGGGCGTTGGCGTGGGCTTCGGCTGAAGCTTCGGTTTGGTGTGAACCGGCGGCGTCGGTTTAGGCGGCGGCGCGATCGACTGCAGCGCGACGGGTGCCGCGACCGGTGCGGAGCTCAGCAACTCGGCCGTCATGGTGCGCGACTCGATCGGCCGTACGACGGGTTCGTTGCGCAGGGTGAGCGCGACGGCGAGCAGCGCGACGTGAATCGCGACCACCGCGGCAGTCACGCTCAAGGCGCGGGAATTCATTCGGACGGAAGCGGCCGGCGCGGCGCCGGCTGAGACGGTATGCGAAGCCTGCATGTTAGCGTGGCGGCGCGCCGTCGATACAGCACGTCAGACAAGACAGCGTCATGTTCGGAAGATCAGCAGCGAAATGCACAAAGTAGTCACGAAACCGATCAGCAATTCCATCTCAAGCTCCTTTTAACGGGGAGGCGGGTAGCTGGCTGGTACGGGTACTGGCTTGCTGACGGCAGTGGGATAACGCGTGAAGCAGCGTTTGAAGCAGGGTGAGGCGGCGAAACGGGGCGACAAGCGAGCGACAAGCGAGCGACAAGCGAGCGATAGACGAGCAATAAGCGCTTCTGGCGCGGCATGGGCCGCGCGGTGGATGAGGCTTCAGGCCGCCTTGCGTTCGTAAAACGTCAGCGGCATGGCTTGCGGGTGATGCTCGAAGCCGCAGCGGCTCGCGCAGACGCCGCTTTGCATCATGAGGTCGCGCACGGAGTCCGCGCACTTGCCGCAGCAGGATGCGACGCCCAGTTCGAACTGGAGCTCGTCGAATGAATCGACGCCATCCGCGATCGAGGCACGGATCTTTCGGTCAGAAACAGACTTGCAGACACAGACAATCATGGTAGGGCGTCATAGCTAACGTTAATGCGAATTATTATCATTTTGTTTGAGGCGTTTGGCAAGCGTCCTGCGGGAATTTTTGTAACAAAACCAGACTGTTAGAAGGGTTTCGTCTACGGAGGCGACGGGGCGCAAACGGCCGAAAAAGGGGAACGCGGCAAGAAAGCCCCCGGCGCGTCGCCAGGCAGGGCTCTAAGCGGACGTCGGTCAGGCTGGCTGGGAATCCGGCGCTGCGGTACGGCGAGATGGGATCAGTACCCGTTCGACCGCCGCGTCAATATGCAGCAGGGTGGCGGCGAGTTGCTGCTGGTGAGCGCCATCGCCGGTCGAATAAAAACGGGGCAGAGCACTGCCGTTTTGCGGGGCGGCGCGCAGGCCGTGCTGGTCGAGCACCCGCTCCAGCTGGCGCGCAATCGCGATGCTCGTATCGATCAGCGTCAGCCGGTCGCCGACGATGTCGCGGATCGCCGCATCGAGAAAAGGGTAGTGGGTACAGCCGAGCACCAGCGTATCGGCGCCGGCGTCCAGCATGGGCTGCAGATAGCCGCGCAGCAGCGCGCGCAATTCGGCCGAATTCACGTCGCAGCGTTCCACCGCCTGCACCAGCCCGTGGCCCGGCTGGCACAGAAAGCGGCAATCCTCGGCGTAGCGTTCGAGCAGAGCCTGAAAGCGGGCGCTGCGCAAGGTGACTTGCGTGGCCAGCACGCCGGCGACGCGCGTTTTCGATTGCAGCGCGGCCGGTTTGACGCCGGGCTCCACGCCCACTAGCGGAATCGGCAGCTTTTCGCGGACCAGTGCGATCGACTGCGCGGTCGCCGTATTGCACGCGACCACCAGCACTTTCGCACCTTGCTTGACTAGCCATTCGCCGATCGCGAGGGTGCGGTCGGCGATGAAATCGTCGTCGCGTTCGCCGTAGGGCGCGTACCGCGAGTCGGCGACATACAGGATCGCTTCGTCAGGCAGTTGCGCGCGCACCGCACGCAGTACCGACAATCCACCGAGGCCCGAATCGAAAATACCGACCGGTGCACGCAAGCCGGCACCGGCAAGCGGAGCAGCCGAAGAAGGCGATTCTGTAGGCATAGGCGAAGAGGACGCTCGCGGCACGGCGGTCAGGGAAAAGTCGCGAAAATGGCGAAGCACGCGGGAAAATGCGTAGGAAAGCACGCCAGTATATCGCCCGCGCGGCGCATAGCCATGACACATGGTCTGGCGTATGAGCGCGGACATGAGCACGCGAGCGGGCTTTCCAACCTGGTTCGATCAGGACTCGACCGAACCCATTGCCGTTTGCTGGTAGTTTTGAATGCCGACCTTGTCGATCAGGTCGAGTTGCGTTTCGAGCCAGTCGATGTGCTCTTCGGTGTCGTCGAGAATCTTGACGAAGATTTCACGCGAGATGAAATCGCGAACCGATTCGCAATACACGATCGCTTCTTTGCAGGTGCCTTGCGAAATCTGTTCGAGCTTCAGATCGCATTCGAGGATTTCCTTGGTTTCCTCGCCGATCAGCAGCTTGTGCAGGTCTTGCAGGTTCGGCAGGCCGTCGAGCATGAAAATGCGTTCGATCAGCCAGTCGGCGTGCTTCATTTCGCCGATCGATTCGTCGTATTCATGCTTGCCGAGTTTTTCGAGGCCCCAGTGCTTATACATCCGAGCGTGCAGGAAGTACTGATTGATGGCGGTCAGCTCGTTCTTCAACTGAGCGTTCAGATACTCGATAACTTTTTTGTCGCCTTGCATGATGATTCCTTATTGGGGCTTTAAATTTTCAACAACAATAAACGCCAGACCTGAAAAAGCCAAGAAAACGGATGCATCTTTTAACATTGTTTCCAGCCTCACGCGCCGCGTTTGCCGCAGTCACAAAAAAGCCGGGACCGCGGCCCCGGCTTTTTCGATACACGTGACAGGCGTTAGCAGCGAATCAAACCGTCGCGACCGGAATCTTACCGATCTTTGCTTGCCACTCCTTCGGGCCGGTCTGGTGCACGGACGTGCCGTTCGAATCGACCGCAACCGTCACTGGCATGTCCTGCACGTCGAACTCGTAGATCGCTTCCATGCCGAGGTCTTCGAACGCGAGAACCTTCGCGCTGCGAATCGCTTTCGACACGAGGTAGGCAGCGCCGCCCACGGCCATCAGATACGCGGCATTGTGCTTCTTGATCGCCTCGATCGCGACCGGGCCGCGCTCGGCCTTGCCGATCATCGAAATGAGACCGGTTTGCGACAACATCGTCTCGGTGAATTTGTCCATCCGCGTGGCGGTGGTGGGGCCGGCCGGGCCGACTGCTTCGTCGCGCACCGGATCGACCGGGCCGACGTAGTAGATCACGCGGTTCGTGAAGTCGACCGGCAGCTTTTCGCCCTTGGCCAACATGTCGGCGATGCGCTTGTGCGCGGCGTCGCGGCCCGTCAGCATTTTGCCTGACAGCAGCAGCGTCTGGCCCGGCTTCCAGCCGGCGACTTCTTCCGGCGTCAGCGTGTTCAGGTCGACGCGCTTGCTGGTTTCGGTGTTCGGTTCCCACTGTACTTTCGGCCATGCGTCGAGCGACGGCGCTTCGAGCCTGGCGACGCCCGAGCCGTCCAGCGTGAAGTGCGCGTGGCGCGTGGCGGCGCAGTTCGGGATGATCGCGATCGGCTTCGACGCGGCGTGCGTCGGCGCGGCCATGATCTTCACGTCGAGCACCGTGGCGAGACCGCCGAGGCCTTGTGCGCCGATACCCAGCGCGTTGACCTTGTCGTGCAGTTCGACGCGCAGTTCTTCGATCCAGTCTTTCGGGCCGCGTGCGATCACGTCCTGGATGTCGATCGGATCCATCAGCGATTCCTTGGCCATCACCATCGCTTTCTCAGCGGTGCCGCCGATGCCGATACCCAGCATGCCCGGCGGGCACCAACCGGCGCCCATGGTCGGCACGGTCTTCAGGATCCAGTCGACGATCGAGTCCGACGGGTTCAGCATCGCGAACTTCGACTTGTTCTCCGAGCCGCCGCCCTTGGCTGCGACCTGCACGTCGACCTTGTCGCCCGGCACGATCTCGTAGTGGATCACGGCCGGCGTGTTGTCTTTCGTATTCTTGCGCGCGCCTTCAGGCGGGCTCACGATCGAGGCGCGCAGCACATTGTCCGGGTTCAGATAACCGCGGCGCACGCCTTCGTTGATCATGTCGGTGACGCCCATCGTCGCACCGTCCCAACGCACGTCCATACCGACCTTCACGAACACCGTGACGATGCCGGTGTCCTGGCAGATCGGCCGCTTGCCTTCGGCGCACATGCGGCTGTTGGTCAGGATCTGCGCGATTGCGTCCTTCGCGGCCGGACTCTGTTCGAGTTCGTACGCGCGGCCCAAGGCCTGGATGTAATCGAGCGGGTGGTAGTAGCTGATGTACTGAAGCGAATCAGCAATGCTCTGAATCAGATCTTCCTGTTTGATGACGGTCATGGCTAGCTCAGTGGGGACAGTGGCGCTTGTTTTCTGGTCGCGGGCTATGCGGTCAGTCGTGCGCCTTCAGGGGAGTGGAATCGTGTGAACTGTGTGAACTCACGACATGCAATGCCGCGGGTTCCTGAAAATGTTTGGGATGCGTGTGCGTGGTGAGGCGGTCGACCAGCGCCATTACCAGTGCCGAGACGAGGAACGCGACGTGAATGATCACCTGCCACATGACGGCGTGCGTCGAATTCTGGTCAGGGCTGATGAAGGTCTTCAGCAGATGGATCGACGAGATGCTGATCAGCGCCATCGACAGTTTTACTTTCAGCACGCCGGCGTTCACGTGGTCGAGCCATTCCGGTTCGTCCGGATGACCCTCCACGCCGAGGCGCGATACGAAGGTTTCATACCCGCCGATGATCACCATGATCAGCAGGTTCGAGATCATCACCACGTCGATCAGGCCGAGCACGACCAGCATGATGCTGGTTTCGTCGAGCGTCATCGAAGCCGAGACGAGATGCCAGACTTCTTTCAGGAACAGCACTACGTATACAGCCTGGGCGACGATCAGGCCCAGATAGAGCGGCACTTGCAGCCAGCGGCTCATGAAGATGATGACGGGCAGCGGGCGCATCGGACGGCGCTGACGGGCAAAGTCGGGTCGCGTGGCGGACATAGGCTAGAGTCGGATGAGGCGCAGGTGATGGAATGCGGATTAGATACGCGGATTAAATGCACCGGCTTGGCGCTCAGGCCCAACGGCCGGATCAGGCACGCGGCAAAGCACCTAGGCCAAGCGCGGACGGCGCGGTGAACGGCCCGGGCGGGCCGGAAAACTCGCGCCAGGCGCGCTATTGTACAGCGCCTCCTGAATTTGCCGTGACGGCACGGGTAGGATGGGCGGGCGGACGATGCCTCGCGGGGTCTTCGCGGACCTCGAAACTCACGAGGCCGCCGGCGGCGCGCGTTTGATCCTCAGACTCGCGGGACCGATTCCCGCGACCACGCAGGCGAGCGCAATACCGTGCGCGAGTGTCGGCCGCTCGTCGAGAAAGACGATGCGGTAAATCGCCGCGGCCACCGGCAGCACCGCGCGATTTCAAGCTGGAATCCGGACGGCTAGTTCAGTTAGCATTGTAAAAGGGTGCATTCGCCAGCGTGAATGCCGGCGCGGGCGGCGCGCCGCGGCGGCACACGTGATGATTGCCATGCGTTGCCGTGAGCCGGTCTGAACGCATGAATGGAAAGTAGCGCGTAGCATGCGGTACATGAATTGCTTGAACGTTGAACGGCTTGAACGCATTGGGGTTTTCGCTGGCAACTCGATGCCGCTCGCGTAAGTGGCCGGTAAGTTGCGACGCTTATCTTTGCTGCAAGAGCGGACATTTCATTGAACGCGCATCCATGCTGCGCCGCAGCATGGATGCGCGTTCAAGCGGATGGCTTGCTGTGCTGCGGCCTATTCGGCCGGGCACGAGGGTTGGAGACAAGGCGCCGTGCTGCACGGCGTCACCATGACATGGCGCGTCACTGGCGCGCCGGCACAGGTTTTACGTTTCATCTTCACCAAGGGGTTGTCGATGTCTGCGATTGAATCGGTTCTTCAGGAACGCCGCGTTTTCCCGCCCTCCGCTGAAGCAGCGGCCGGTGCGGCGATTTCCGGCATGGACGCGTACCGGGCGCTTGCCGCCGAAGCGGAACGCGATTACGAAGGTTTCTGGGGGCGCCTCGCCCGCGAGACGCTCAGCTGGCACAAGCCCTTCACGAAGGTGCTCGACGAATCGAACGCGCCGTTCTATGCGTGGTTCGAAGACGGCCAGCTGAACGCTTCGTATAACAGCATCGACCGTCACGTCGAAGCCGGCAACGGCGAGCGCGTCGCGGTGATCTTCGAAGCCGACGACGGCACCGTCACCAACGTCACGTATAACGATCTGCTGCAACGCGTGTCGCGCTTTGCGAACGCGCTGAAGAAGCGCGGCGTGAAGAAGGGCGATCGCGTCGTGATCTATATGCCGATGTCGATCGAAGGTATCGTCGCGATGCAGGCGTGTGCGCGAATCGGCGCGACGCATTCGGTAGTGTTCGGCGGCTTTTCATCGAAGTCGCTGAACGAGCGGCTGGTGGACGTAGGCGCGGTCGCGCTCGTCACTTCCGACGAACAGATGCGCGGCGGCAAAGCGCTGCCGCTGAAGAACATCGCCGACGAAGCCATCGCCATGGGCGGCTGCGAAGCGGTCAAGAGCGTGATCGTCTACCAGCGCACTGGCGGCAAGATCGCGTGGAACGAAAGCCGCGACCTGTGGATGCACGAAGTCATGCGGGCCGAGTCGGATCAGTGCGCGCCCGAGTGGGTCGGCGCCGAGCATCCGCTCTTCATACTCTATACGTCTGGTTCGACCGGCAAGCCGAAGGGCGTCCAGCACAGCACCGGCGGCTTTCTGCTGTGGGCCGCGCAGACCCTGAAGTGGACCTTCGACTGGAAGCCCACGGATGTGTTCTGGTGTACCGCAGACATCGGCTGGATCACCGGCCATAGCTACATCGGGTACGGGCCGTTGACGCTTGGCGGCACCCAGGTCGTGTTCGAAGGCGTGCCGACCTATCCGAACGCCGGCCGCTTCTGGGACATGATCGCCAGGCACAAGGTCTCGCTGTTCTATACGGCGCCCACGGCGATCCGCTCGCTGATCAAGGCCGCCGAAGCGGACCCGAAAGTGCATCCGAAGAGCTACGACCTGTCGACGCTGCGCGTGATCGGCACGGTCGGCGAGCCGATCAATCCGGAAGCGTGGGTCTGGTATCACGAGAACGTCGGCGGCAGCCGTTGCCCGATCGTCGATACGTGGTGGCAAACCGAAACCGGCGGCCACATGATCACGCCGCTGCCGGGCGCCACGCCGCTCGTGCCGGGTTCGTGCACGCTGCCGCTGCCGGGCATCATGGCAGCGGTCGTCGATGAAACCGGTCAGGACGTGCCGAACGGGCAGGGCGGCATTCTGGTGGTGAAGCGGCCGTGGCCGTCGATGTTGCGCAACGTGTGGGGCGATCCGGACCGCTACAGGAAGAGCTACTTCCCCGAAGAACTCGGCGGCAAGCTCTATCTCGCCGGCGACGGCGCAGTGCGCGACAAGGAAACCGGCTACTTCACGATCATGGGCCGTATCGACGACGTGCTCAACGTGTCCGGCCACCGCCTCGGCACGATGGAGATCGAGTCGGCGCTGGTGTCGAACCCGATCGTCGCCGAGGCGGCCGTGGTCGGACGCCCCGACGATACGACCGGCGAAGCCGTGTGCGCATTTGTCGTGCTCAAACGCGCGCGTCCGGAAGGCGAGGAAGCGGTGAAGCTCGCCAACGAATTGCGCGCGTGGGTCGGCAAGGAGATCGGTCCGATCGCCAAGCCGAAAGACATCCGCTTCGGCGAGAACCTGCCGAAGACGCGTTCGGGCAAGATCATGCGCCGCCTGTTGCGTTCGCTCGCGAAGGGCGAGGCCATCACGCAGGATGTGTCGACGCTGGAGAACCCGGCGATTCTCGATCAACTCGGCGAGTCGCTCTGAGCCCGAGTTGCCTGGATAGTGCGGCAAGGGCGCAAGCAATCATGCGCCCTCGATCGACTGCCAGTATCGAGCACCCAGGCCAGTTCATTGAAGCCACCGCGCGGACAATCCCGATTGCCTGCCCGGTGGCTTTTTGGTACATAGGCGCATGGCCGCGCCGCATCACTCCTCTCACGCTACGCTCAATCCAGCGCCCGAACCGCCAGCGGTCTCGGCAGCGATGGCGCGCGCACATCAGAAGTACTGGCGCTTCAATATCACGCTGATCGTGACGTTGATGACCTTGGGCTTCGTCGTGTCGTTCGTCGTGCCGCTGGTGGCGCCGGCGTTGGCGCAGGTGCGCATCGGCGGCTTCAGATTGCCGTTCTACTTCGGCGCGCAAGGGGCGATTCTCGTGTATGTGGCGTTGATCGTCGTCTATATCGTGCTGATGCAGCGCGCCGACCGACAGTTGCAACGCGCTCTCGATACCGACGCCGGCGCGGATTCCAGCGCGCGCGGAAACTGATGAAGCTCACGCATCGGCTGATCCGCTCGTACGCGCTCTATACGCTTGGCTTCCTGCTATTCATCTATGTGATGTGGCGCATCGAGCGCACCAGGGGTCCCGGCGTGTGGATCGGCTATGTATTCCTGTTCGTGCCGATCGCGGTGTATGCGGTGATCGGCTTGCTGTCGCGCACGTCCGATCTGGTCGAATACTACGTCGCGGGGCGGCGCGTGCCGTCCGCCTTCAACGGCATGGCGACCGCCGCCGACTGGCTGTCCGCGGCCTCCTTCATCGGCCTCGCCGGGTCGATCTATGCGACGGGATATGACGGTCTCGCGTACGTGATGGGCTGGACCGGCGGCTACTGCCTCGTCGCGTTTCTGCTTGCGCCTTACGTGCGCAAGCTCGCGCGCTACACGATTCCCGATTTTCTCGGCACCCGGTTTTCGAGCAACGCCGTGCGTGGGCTCGCGGCGTTGGCGGCGATCCTGTGCTCGTTCGTTTATCTGGTCGCGCAGATTCAGGGCGTCGGTCTGATTGCGACACGTTTTATCGGCGTCGATTTCGCCGTCGGCATTTTCTGCGGACTGGCTGGCATTCTGGTGTGCTCGTTTCTGGGCGGCATGCGGGCCGTGACGTGGACCCAGGTCGCGCAATACATCATCCTGATCGCGGCGATTCTGATTCCGGTGTCGATGATCGCGCATAAGGACGGCCTCGGCTGGGTGCCGCAGTTCAACTACGGCCGCCTGATGGAGCGCGTGGAAGGATTGGAGAAGCAGGTGCGCGACGCGCCTCTCGAGCAAACCGTACGCGACGACTATCGGCGGCGCGCAGCGCTGATGCAGACGCGCCTCGATACGTTGCCGCAGTCGTTCGTCGACGAGAAGCAGCGGCTCACACAGGAAGTGGCGGACTTGCGGCGCCACAACGGTCCGCTGCGCGAGATCAAGGAGCGCGAGCGGGCGCTCGAACAGTTTCCACACGATGCCGCCGCCGCGCAGATCGTCTGGACCCAGCGCCGCGACGAGATGCTGATGCGTGCCGCCGCGCCGGTGCCGATGCATGAACCGTTTCCCGCGACGAGCGATGAGGACCGGCGCACCCATGAGCGCAATTTTCTGTCGCTGCTGTTATGTCTGTCGCTCGGCACGGCGAGTCTGCCGCATATCCTCACGCGCTACAACACGACGACCTCGGTGGCTTCCGCGAGGCGCTCGGTCGGCTGGACGCTGTTCTTCGTCGCGCTGTTTTATCTGACGGTGCCGGTGCTCGCCGTGCTGATCAAGTACGAGATGCTGAGCAATCTGGTCGGTCATCACTTCGCCGATTTGCCGCAATGGCTGACGCAATGGCGCAAGGTCGAACCGAGTCTGATCAGCCTTGCCGATACGAACGGCGACGGCATTGTGCGCTGGAGCGAGATCCAGATGCAGCCGGACATGGTGGTGCTGGCCGCGCCGGAGATCGCGGGGCTGCCGTATGTGATGTCCGGGCTGATCGCGGCGGGCGCGCTGGCCGCGGCGCTTTCGACCGCGGATGGTCTGCTGCTGACGATCGCCAATGCGTTATCGCACGACGTCTACTATCACATGGTCGATCCGTCGGCATCGAGCCAGCGTCGCGTGACGATCTCGAAGATTCTGCTGCTGGGGGTGGCGCTGTTCGCGTCATATGTGGCGTCGCTGAATACGGGGAATATTCTGTTTCTGGTGGGCGCGGCGTTTTCGCTGGCGGCGTCGAGTCTGTTTCCAGTGCTGGTGCTGGGCGTGTTCTGGAAGCGCACCACGCGCCTTGGCGCCGTAGCGGGGATGGTGGCGGGGCTGGTGGTGTGCATTTACTACATCGTGTCGACGTATCCGTTCTTCACGCAGATGACGGGCTTCGCGGGCGCGCGGTGGTTCGGAATCGAGCCGATCAGCTCGGGCGTGTTTGGCGTGCCGGCCGGGTTTCTGGTGGCGATCGGCGCGAGTTTGATCGACCGGAAACCGGATGCTTATACGCGGGCGCTGGTGGACTACATCCGGCATCCGTAAGGGGTTTTGCAGGCGGGTGTGGCGCAAGGCCCGAAGTTTGCTATAATTCGGCTCCCCGCCGGAGAGATGGATGAGCGGTTTAAGTCGCACGCCTGGAAAGCGTGTATAGGTTAATAACCTATCCGGGGTTCGAATCCCCGTCTCTCCGCCACCCGCCACATAAGGTGTTCGGACGTTTCTCGTTCCTCCGTTGTGCCATAGAATCGGACCTGTGCCATAGAATTCTCAGCGCAGGGGCTTGACACGTTCCGGTTTCCGTCGATAGACCCTTTCCGTGACTTTGCCGTCGGCGTGAGCCAAGAGGGCCCGTGCGTGCTCGAGCGTCTCCGCGTCGCTGGCGCATTTGGCGCGCAGGTCGTGCTCCGTAAAGTGCTCCTTTACCTTTGTTTCGGTGAGGACACGATCCATGAAGTTGCGCCACATCGTGTCCCAGCCACCTGCGCGTCCTGCATCGTTGAAATAGCATTCCCCCTTGCGGTTGCAGAATAGCCATGGAGAGAGGAGGACCGGACGAACTGATTTCGCTGCGGCGACTGCGGCGCGCAACTCCTCAGTCCATTCGATGATAAGGCGCTTTCCGGTTGAGCCTTCGGTCTTGCCTGGTGTTAAATGAATGCCGTCAGCCCTCAAATTCGACATTGCCAGACGAAGCAAGTCTCCTCGTCGCATCCCTGTCAGCAACTTGATGCGCATGTATGCCTGGATCGCGAGCACACTGCCTGAGTTGCGTCGTGACTGCAGAGAAAGACATTCAACGATCTCCCAATCTTCGACATATCGTGTTCGCGCCTTTTCTCCGCTTAGCCGGACCTCGCCTTTAAATGGGTGCCGGTCAAGGTATCCCCACTCCACGGCTTTTGTATAAGCGTGAGACAGCACTTCGACCTCGCGCCTTGCCGCGGTTTTTGCCGAACGCTTATCTATGTATTGGTAAACGTGGCGCGGCTTAATGGATGCGAGTGGCATACCGCCAAGAACGGCGCGTAACCGTTTGATTGCGACAGCATTGTGCGCTTGGGTCGTGATCTCCTTTTTAGGCACGACCTCGAGTGCATAGCGCTCTAGCAAGTTACCGACCGTCTTCGCATCGTCGATTGCTCCGAGACGATCGGCCCATACCCTGTAGGCTTCTGGAAGAGTCTTGCCTAGCCGAAATTGTTTCTTTCCGTCCCAGGCATCCTCAAGTCCGACTGGCACCCGGTAGTAGTAGGCTCCGTGAATACTGCGCCAACGCGGCGGCAGTCCTCGGTTTTCAGGGTTCCTCTTCTTAGGCATTATGCTGCGCTCCAATTCGGCGTAGGTTCAACGGCGGTTCTGCGTTCGGCTGTGGCGCCAAATAGCAGCTCCACGTGCCGTCGCAGCACTACGATATGGCCGTCAGGGCGGATCCGATGCTGGATGCCCATTGCGCGAAGTGCCTGCGCCTGACTACCCCGCTGACGACGTCCAGTTAGGTACGTCAGTTCCTCTCGTGTCAGGAACATGAGATTGGTCGCTTGCTGCGACTCCGTGATCGTCAGTCGCTCGCTCATTGTTCCTCCAGTCGCCAATCTTTCGGTACGAAGGCAGGCGATTTGCCCGGTGCCTGAGCGGCCACGTTGGAGGCCGACGGGACACGGGCTTTCTGCGCGTCGTGTGCAGCTTGGGTCTTGGATCGCAGCGAAGCCAGGACCTCAGTGCGCCGATGTTCCAGCAGAATGCGACCCGGAGGACGAACCAGCGCGACGGTAGGTGACCCTCGCAGCGCAATCAGATCGGCTACGGTGAGTTGGTACACAGGCGGAACCAAGTCGAACCTCCCGCAGCTGCGCAACATCGCAACTGCGGAAGATGCTGCCTGTTTCAGTTGAGCCTGAAGACGCTGCAAGCGGTTCGGCTCGACAGGGTAGAGACCTTGCTCGACGGTCGTCGTGGACGCTTTGGCAAGAAGCTCTCCGAGCAGATCTTTCAGCGGGGCCGACGCAAAACCGTACACAACGTCGACGGCTTCGAGCTGAAGCCGGGCCTTGCTGAGATCGAAGGACTTCCAGGGGCAATTGTCACGTGTGATCTCCAGTTCCAGACCGAATTTCCAGACTAGCCGGAACATCCGGACCGCCAGATCCACGCAAGTTGTCCGCTTGCCCAATTTGTACCAAGTGAGAAACTCGTCCTCAGCGCGGATCGCCACCAGGGGCGGGTCACCGCACTCGGAGAAAAACTCCCGAAGAATGGTCAGTTCGCGCGTCCGGCGCGCACTAGCGTACGCGCTACTCAGAGGCAGTGAACATTTGACGAAGGCGCTGAGCAATCCGAGTGCTGTAGTGGGCATAACCATCCTCGCTTGCGCATGTTGCTCCGCGACCCACCGCGAACATGCGATATGACGGTCCTTGCCCAAGACGAGTTTCTCTCCACCGGGACGAACCATATAAAAGGTGGATGTGCCATCCCGATTTCGACGTGCGCGCATGCCGGTCGGATGCCTTTCTTTTTTAGGCATGTGCTTTCCTCCGCGGCGTGTATGCGAGCGAGATCTCGGGACGGAGATGCCCCAGTTCCTGAGAGACGATTTCCAAACAGTCCAGAGGATCGAGTCCCAAGGAGATGAGCACTTCAAGACGACGTTGGGCGTACGCATGACGCAAGCCGTGGAGTCCAAGCGAAAAGCCAAGCGCGAGCTTACTCACGGACGAAAAGGATTCGGAAAGGCTGTGTCCTCCGCCTAAGTCGAAGACGCGTGTTCGATGCACGTTCCGATCAATTACGGCAACGGGCGCTTCGAGCCGGCGCAACTGCAACTGCTCATGCAATTCGAGCGGAATCCAGACGCTCCGGGCCAATCCGCCCTTGCCGGTCGTCCGATAGATGACGCCCGCAGGCATTCCTAAGAACAGATCGCTTCGCCATGGGCGGTCCGACTCCGGAGCAAGTTCGTGTGCCTCTCTCAGCTCGATCAGATCTGTTGCACGCAATCCTGCGTGGAATGCGATGCGCGCGCCCAGGGAGTTGTGTGGCTCCTGACGGGATGCGACCTGCTCCATCTCTTCGTGCGTGTATGCCCGTCCGTCGGTGAACGTGGGAATTTCTGCGTCAAAATTCGGCAGTATCACGCAGAACACGAGACTTAGCGCCTGCCTGTGCTGGTCCATTGTCTTTTGGCGCCAACGCACACATTCCTCTAGCAGGTACTCTTCCAGCTCGGCGCGGGTGACGGGCGCGTTAATACTTGTTCCGCTGGCGATGCGCCACGTCAGAAACTCGCGGATACATTGCTCAAAGTTGCGCGCTGTGCCGACTGAGAAAATTACGTGGTTGGCCAGATCGCTGAGCGCGGACTTTTTCTGTCCAAGTGCGATCACAGACGAAACAAGCGCTCGGGCCAAACCCTGAACCGAGGGCGTTTTTTTTGTTCGGTTCACTTCGTCTTCTCCCACGCGAAGTTGATTCCGAGCTCTTTCAGGAATCGGTGGATCGTCGACTTGTGTGCCTTGACGCCGAAACGCTGGTCAATTTTCTTTGAGAGCTGTTGAAGGGAATAGGCATGCTTGTCGATCGCTCTTAGTCGCGCCACGGTCTGACGGCGCAGGTATGCGACGATTTTGGGGCGATCAAGCTTCGAATGTTTGTTACGTGTGCGCATCACAAATCCTCCGAAAGGGAATCTCGCATCCGTCAGCTCGGATGCAACCCGCGCAGCAAAACGCTGCCGTCGTTCGCACGGGGAGCGACGGGTCAAAAAGCTTTGCGGGTTGATGCGGAGCGGCCGGGACCAGGGGCCGCCACGGTGGCGTCAATGCCGTTTCGGAGGAAATGCAGCGAGCTCGTCGAAAGATCGACGAATCTCAGATATTGTGTGTGCTTTTCGGGGGAAAGAAGTTGCGAGGACCGGATGGCATATCAGGCTTACGGCAGGCCAGGCGCCACGGATTGACGCAGACGCGAACGGAGGCGCCAATGCCCCACTGCTTAGATGCGGGCGGTCAGTCGGACCGGATTTTCAGTCGGACTGCGCATGCTTTTTCTCGCGAACGAGCAAAGAGTGCACGTTTCAGAATCGCAGGTAGCCCTGCTTGAATGGCGAGCAATTCCAAGTTGGAACTGTTCGACTGGGGTGCCCCGAAGGGCTCATGCCGGATGGGCGGCGTGTAGACATTTTATAGAGACATCTGGCCAACGTAAAGTATCTGTTCTCGTGTTGTGTTCGTGCAATAAAAAGGATAACGAAATAGTCGATTGAAGGGTCGCTGAATCCGCCCCCACAACAACCTATGGAAGCAGGGATCTATCACGCGGCCGAACGCCTATGTTCGTTTTCGGCATGGTCCTAATCGCCTTCGACTCGCGAAGGCATGAAGTCAGAAAGAGCATTGGCAAAGAAGATATCCCCCAAGTCGGTAATTACGGTGGGCTGCGGCGGTAGTGGGGTGTCACTGGTATCAATGGCCGGTTGCGAACCTATCCCACTGCCATTTCCTCCGTTCACTCCCATCTTTTCTAGCATGCGTCCAAGATTGGCATATTGAACAAGCAAGCGCGAACGCCGCCGGGGGGATGTCTCGCGTGCGAGGACTTCGGCAATATGGGAATCTTCTACTTCGTGAACCGTAAACCGACCTTTCAGCAGTTTCATCGCTTCCCCTTAAATGTGGCCTCGCCCGCCATCAAAAACCCGATCGCATTAGCGAATCGGGGCTGCTCGAGCAGCTTGATTTCGCAACCGAGCGCCTCGCGAAGAGCCGGCACGTAGTAATGTGCTGCGCCTCCAGTAGCGAAAACAGTCAAATCCTCTTGTGTCTTAATAGTGGTCATAACCGACCTGGCTATTGGAATCGTGACGTGCAACGCTGCGCTGAGAAACGGCTGAAGGTCAATCTCTTCGCCCCCCATGTATGAGGGCCTTGCCGGTCACAATCGCCCGATCGATCCGGTCCAAATTGCTAAACCGTCCCTTGTATTTCCGCTGCAACAGTGTCGCGATCTCTCTCAACACGATTGCCGCTCCACCTTGCAAACCGCCGCACCGTGCCCGATCAACCTTAAAACTAGATGAGGACACGAAAGTATCGGTGGTATTCCACCCTGAATCGACGATGCAGCACGACGTATCACCGTAAAATGCATTCGGGTTTGTCGAGCGCAAATATACATAGGCTCCGAGCGGTTGAGGCAAAACGGAAACATTGCGGATAGTGAAGATCCCGTGCCGTCCAAAATCATGGTTGCCACGGAATTTCTCGATTAGGACTTGTGCCCACATTTGATACGTCGGGAGAGGAAGCCCCAGTACCAATTCGTCGACGTGCCTTTGCCCACACCGAATAAGGGCGGACACCACCAGAGCAACGTATTCGTCCGTATTAGGGAAATCATCAGTCTCGGTGCGGATGATGCTCGAAGCGACAACCTCGCGGTCGGAGGTGTCCACCAGATACTTTGCGCCATTGACTTCGATTTCCAGATCGGCCTCACGTGCACCAACGTCCTCCATAGTGGACTCAAAGGCAATTCCGGCGGCACGGCGAGCGATCGACGGCATACTTCCTGTAGTGATTCCGTCGTGCATGAAAGCAAATTTGGTAAAGGAGTACCCGACATCGATGCCTACGGCAATCGGTCGCTTTGTGAAACTGGGTTCGTTAAACATGCGTTCTCCCGGTAGGGTGGGTTAAATGTGTTAGCGAGTCTCTGATTCGATCTACGCTCGGCTTAGGTCGTTTGTTCGTCTGCCACCACTAATACTTCGTGTTTCAGGCAGCCATGTTGCAGGCGCTCGCGCGCGATGCAAGTCGTGTGATAGTGGCAACCAACTGTGATGCGATGCTGCTTGGTCCCGCCGGACCACTCGGTGGAGTCTGTAGGGTCCTGCGCTGTTATGAAAGATGATCGGCTCCAGGCCGTGCGTGCCCCCGCAGGGACGCGGCTTGCCGCCATGCTGCTTTTTCTGGAACGGTCTGCATGCGCGGCCTGCGTGCGAGGACTGTAATGCTTGAGAATTTCGGGAGATTCATTTGGCGCGCCGCGCGACGGCAACGCGTGTGAGGACCGGAACCCGCGGGCGCGGCGGTCGAATTTGCGGGTGCCAAAGAGGCAGGTGCGGGTAAGCCGCTCCGGTTGGATGGGCGCGCGGCATGGCTGCGGCGCGCCGAACTTCACTTTGGAATGCTCGCTTTTGAGGGGTACCGCAGGCGCTGCACGAGTCGGTCTTGGCTCGGCCGCAAGTCAAAGCGCGTCCGGCTGGGTGATCGCACGTTGTGCACCGGCTAGCACGTCGTTGTGACGAGCTATCGGACAACTTGCGTCCAAGTCCTCGGACGTTGCTAACTTGATGTGAGCACGCAAGGGTGCTCATCCAATGGGGGTGTCAATCAATTGATCGACGTCATGCCGCAGTGGCGGCGGATATTTCAAGCCAGAGCATAAGAGAAGTCGCTCGGCTTTGCAAGTGCCGTCCGCAAAGGAATATCAACTAGTTAGGGTTGCTGACGACAATCGGGTCGAGTGAGTCGGTTCTCAGCGATCAGTGAGGCGGTCAGATAGGGTAGTCAGACAACTTCGCAGGCAGCCTAACTGAGATCGCGATTGTTGCGTCTAAGGGCTCTTGTCGTTCGTTGGTCGGAGTATCTAAACGCTTGCGGGGCGTGAGGTTGGAGGGATGCTCGCCCTGTCGATCGTCCCTGACACAGCCGTGTTTCTAGAGCAATGCGATCAAGGGGGGTATTACTGAACTTCGCTTCTCGTTACGCCAGTTGAGGTAGGTCGATACCTGAGTTGTGTTTTGAAGGCGATCATAGGTGGCGCACAAGTGGCACTTAGCGGCGCTGGAAAGCGCGAAACTTGACTTTCACTAGAGCAAAGTGGCGTTCAAGTGGCGCTTTGTTAGCGCGATGGACGCCGTCGTGCTGCGGAGAAGGTATAGCCCTTTGGAGACTTGTTGCAAGCCTGCCTTGTGCGGTCAGATTCAACTCGTAGCTAGCAGGGGAGACCCGAAACGGCATGGACAGGCTTCGTGCGCGTTTTCTCTCGTACTGTCTCCCCTCGATCAAGGGATCGAGGGCGTTCGATTCTGTCCTCGATTTTCCGCGTCGACTAGATCGTTGCATATAAGCTAGGCAGTGGTACACAACGGACGGCCATGAAAGCCTTGTCCGGAAAGGGTTTCCGACAATCCAGGCACATCGACAATCGCCCTGACACAGCCGTATTCATTGCAACTTTCGACACTCGTTCATTCATCGGTTCCCTTCGCTGGTCGATCGCTGTTGGACGGCAAAATGGTCTGCGTTGACTCTGATGTGGGAGATGCTGCACTCGGTCATGGTGAGCCAGGAGTCCGGGCACGTGTACGCGAATGTCATCGCTGCGTTAACACCCGCTATCACGGCATTCGCGTGGGGGGCCGTGCCACGGCGACACGGGTGGGGCGCAGGGCGCAGTTTTGTGCGTAGGTCCAACTCAACCGGTCGATGCCCGCAGATTTTCATCTTTATCCGCAGGGAGTGTGTTGCGCCACCGTGATTGCCCTACGGGTCACCGGTTCAGACACAGGGCTCGACAGACTGGCGGTATGACTGCTGATGATAGACGGGCGGCCCCAATCCTGCCCTTCCCGGCAACATTCAAACGCTGCCAATGCAGCTTGCATCGAATGTGACGAAATCTGGCTTCGTATGTCTCGTCGGAAGGCTCGCCAGCACGCCCGACAATGATTGTTCAGTCAATCGGATATCGGTCACATGGCGCTCAAAACAGGTACTCCGGCGCCCGACGGGCGCGGTGATATCGACACAGCCGTTGCGCAACTCGTATGAGGCATACGGAGTTCCACGTGCATGATGCGGCGCTCTCGGTCCAGGTCGAAGCTGACGCGCGGGCAAGTCCTCCCGACGCACAGCCGGGAAGGTGGGACTATGCGTTACGCCGGTTGCGCTGTCATTCAAGGCGAACGCCAAGCGCCTGGAGGCGCGAAACCCGCTCCGGGTTCAGCCGACCCTGCCCGAAACGAATTCTCTGCGCGATCAGCCATTTGCCGAGTGGCGTGCCATCCACAGCAACGAACCTCCGTGGGAGGTTTGGATCGTCTCCCGTCTCCTGAACGTGGCTTTCGAGTACCCGGATTGTCATTTCAAACCTCGCGTCGCCGGGGTTCATCTGAACACCCAGGGCCACCAGACACGCGAGTCGGTCCGGACTCAGCTTTTCCTTCCTGTACGAGGATCGCTGGGCCTGGACCCATTGCCAGAGTCGAAAACCACTCGGCGTTACATGTCTGCGTGGCACATTCACGTTACCTGTTTCGGCCTTGAAGGTCTCGAGTTCGCGTAACCCCTGTTGCCAGTCGCTCTTGTGAGCACGCAGGTTCCGCAGAAAATTCACATGGCCCTGTGCCTGCACGAGGGCCGTAGTTACGCTAAATGATTTTTCCCAGTCGTCGATGCGAGGCTCCATCTGAACACGCAGGGCCACCAGACACGCGAGTCGGTCCGGACTAAGCTTTTTCTTCCTGTGCCGGGATCGCTGGTTATCGACCCATTGCCGGAGTCGAAAGCCACTCGGCGTCACATGTCTGCTAGGTACATTCACGTGACCTGTTTCGGCCTTGAAGTTCTCGAGTTCGCGTAACCCCCGTCGCCAGTTGCTCTTGTGAAGACTCTCGACGAACCCAATTGCAGTTAGACGTGCAAGGCGTTCGGAGTTTAGCTTTTCCCGGCTCAACTTAATGCGCTGAGTGCGGACCCAAACGCCAAGACGAAAGCCACTGTCCGTCACATAATCCAGATGTACGCGACCATGCCCATTCTCAAGCCAGTACTGCTGATACGCCCTGAAGCCGGCTTCCCACGCATCTGTCCTGGAATGCGGAACCACTCCCAGCGTCATCAGCCGTTCAAGGCGATCGGCCTGCAACCAACCCCGTCTGGCTCTAGTGCGCTGGTACTCGAGCCACATTCCGAGAGCAGAGTGGCGCGACAGACCTTTGAGACCATGCTCCCGATGGTAATCCTTCAACTGCTGAAACATCTCATTCCACCGTCTGTCCAGGTCAGCAGCGCTATTCCTGCTGAAAACCCGAACCTCGATGGCGGCGCGCAAACGCCGGACGATTTCCGGCGGCGCGAACAGCTTGATCTTCGACATGATGGCATCGGTGTTATCACGCCCGCCAGCATCGCCTCGACTCAAGGTAAGCGTCTGGGCAACAGCATCATCGATCGCGGCCATCGCATGGATCGCGTCGAGTGCATGGGCAAACCCAGCGCCGGCGATCGCAGTCTCTGGATCTGGTCCAGCCTGGTCCAGGTACATGGGAACGAAGATGTAGCCGATTTCCTTTCCGGTTTCCGGACTCAGCCTCAAGACACGGCCGCACATCTGCGCGACATTGATCGGATTTCTGTGCGTCGCCATGAGAGCGACGAGGTCGACCTCGGGTACGTCGATTCCTTCAGCAAGGCAATTTACGTTTGTTGCGATTCCCCGCTGCGCATGACGAAACGCGTCGAGGGCCGCGTCGCGCTCTTTCATCGACATGGTCCCGTTGACGTGAAATCCCGGGATCGGCTCACCTGTATGCGCGGAGGGGATAGCGTCAGACAGTGCGGCGAATGCACCTGCGGTCCTGACGCGATCATGGAACGTGATGGCCTTCCGGGCTCCGACTTCCGCCATCGCTTTCTGCAGTGCGATGAGCGCAGCGAGCTCCGGCGTATTGGCGCCGGCGTTACCATCTAGCGACAGTTTCCCGCGTTCAAGCCAGTGACTATCAACGCCAAAGCGCCGATTGACGCAGGCAAGGATGATCTGGTAGTCGCAGACCAGACCCTGGCGAATCGCTTCACGCAGCGTCAGGCGATAGACGACGCGCCCATAGACGGACTCATCGTCCATCGAATAAATCGCCTCGTTATCGTCCCCATCTGCACGAACGAGCCGCGGTGTCGCCGTCATGAAGAGGCGCTTGGCAATCGGGATCCCGACATCGTCCAGAGCCAGCGAAAACTCCTTTTCCGCCAGCCCGGTTGTGCAGTGTGCTTCATCGAATACGCCAAGGTTAAAAGCGAACCCTGCGGGCAGTGCCTGTGCAAGGACGGCGGCTGACTGGTAGGTCGAGAAGACGACGAGCCCTCGCCGGGCTGCGCGAATGACATCGCGTGCGACGTCCACGCTGGTCGTAACCGGGCAGTCAAAGGCCGATAGGGCGACAGGTATCTCTTCGGTGTCGTCGGGCACCACGGTCGGGTCCGAGCAGACGCAAAGCGCATTGGCAACCCGTACTGGATGCTGGCGCAACCACGTCTGGATCGTCTGCGACAGCAGACCGAGGGTCGGTGTGAGCACAAGCGTGAACCGCGCGCCCATGCGGGCATCAATCTCTGGCTCAAGCAACGTCTTGCCAGTGCCGC
Organism: Paraburkholderia sp. FW306-2-2C-D06C; assembly: GCF_058781505.1. Taxonomy (NCBI): domain Bacteria; kingdom Pseudomonadati; phylum Pseudomonadota; class Betaproteobacteria; order Burkholderiales; family Burkholderiaceae; genus Paraburkholderia; species Paraburkholderia sp. FW306-2-2C-D06C. The sequence goes on from NZ_JBYSWU010000059.1 coordinate 49,268, forward strand.
ATGCCTTGACGACGGTAGCGCGATCAGCGGTCCTGAATTCAGCACAGACCGCGTCGATCGCTTCCAACTGGTGGGCGCTTGCCTTACCCTGGCTCAGAACGGGACTGAGGCGAAGTCAGGCGATATCGGGTGCGTCGCCGGCAGCGCGGGACGCGAACACGCCCAGACGCCCGCAGGCTCCAACCGCGGGCGCCGCGCCAGTCTCACGCTGAGACGGAATTCACCGGTCCGGCCTTTGATTTGTATAGAGAAAAGACGATCGGGTTTACGCAAAACAGCCGTAGGGCTGCGTAAATCCGTTCGGAAATGGGTGCGACGCGCTCAGCCAGATCCGATCGTCCATGCCAGATGGACAACGACCGGACTGCTCAGGCCGCGCGCCGCCTAGACCGGCTTGCGGAAAAGGTCCCCAAAGCCGTGGCTGCACAGCCCGTGATCAGCCTGATGCGCGACGCGCTACTTGAGGCAGAGGTGATCCACTGCGACGGGACAACTATCCAGGTCCTGAAAGAGAAAGGGCGTCGCCCGCAGACGAAGAGTTACCGGTGGGCGCAGATGACCGGTTCGGGTATCCCGACACGATGCTTCACTTATACATCCGGACGCGGCGATAAACGGGCCGACAAACTGTTCGCCGGCATCCGCGATGGTGCAGTCCTGATGACCGACGGGTATGCATCGGTGAGCGCTTCAAGGAAGCGGCGCCGGAACAGGCGCGAGAGCACCCGCACCGGCAGGAAGAAGCCGGGCCGGCAGGCGATCCAGCGCTCGCCGTCGAGCGACAGCCCACCGCCCGGGACGATGCCGTGCACGTGCGGATGATGCGTGAGCGCTGAGCCCCAGGTGTGCAGGACAAATGTGGCACCGATGTGGGCGCCGAGGTGCCTGGGATCGGCGGCGATCGTGCGCAGCGTGTGGGCGGCGATGTCGAACAGCAGCCCGTAGATGACGTGCCGTGATTGACCAGATGCAGCTGGTGGCCGCGCAGGTCCTCGACGGTGGCAGTATCAGGCGAACGCCCAAGGTATCGGGAGAACTCGCGCACGATGCGCAGATAGTTGGCTTGCGTCCTGGGAGAAAGCTGGCAAAATCATCCCTAGCAACTTCATACTTGATCCGCGAGTAGCGTAAATGCATCTCTATGATGCGAACAACTTCCCGCCCTCGTGCCCAGCGTCGACTATCGAGGCGACTGACTCGGCAGGCATGCACTCATTTGCGGGCAACTATTCGCTAGCACATGGCTGCAACCATAGCTCCGGTCTTTATAACTATTTATGGCATTGTCAACTTACCGAAGGAGGGATGGCACGACGGCAGCTGCGACGACTGGTCAGAAGGTAGTCGACGGATTTTGGGCGAGTTCGGCGAATTCGCGCCATGCAACGAACCGGGCTTCGAGTTGTTTGCGATAAAGTGAGGCGCGTATCACGTGCCGCTTCAGTGCGAAGTGTTGCCGGATTGGCCCGAAGCACGCGAGAAATTTTTGAGTGCGTTTTGGGTCGCGAAAGCCGCAGCAATGCCCATGTCGAAGTAGGCATCCACAATCCACGGAACGTCTGCGGAACCGACGGCGAGGATGAGTTGTCCGAGCGACTCCTGATCGTGCGCAGATAGCCGTCCCATGATGCCGAAATCATGGAAGCACAATCGGCCATCGGCACGGACAAACACGTTGCCGGGGTGCGGATCGCCATGGAAGAAACCGTGCTCGAACACCTGCTTCAGGAACGACGCCATCAGATTTGCGGCAAGCCGTTTCCGATCCGCCGGGTCAGCGTCTGTCTGCTCAGCCATCTTGTGCCCCCAGGCTTCGCTCCATCGTCAGCACACGCGGACTGGTGAAGTCGCAGTAGATGCGGGGCACAAACACACCGGGATCGTCCTGCAAATCCTCTCTCAGATGGTCGCCATTGCGTCCTTCGGTTCGATAGTCCAGCTCTTCCGTGATGATCTGGGCGAACTCCTCGACGAGATCCAGTGGTCCGAACCGGCGGCTCTCGGGCACATATCGTTCCAGCCGCCGTGCCAGAAAGCGCAGGACGTTCAGATCAGCCTGAATAATCGGCTCGATACCCGGGCGCTGCACCTTGACGACGACACTGGTGCCGTCGAAGAGGCGGGCAGCGTGAACCTGACCGATCGACGCGGCAGCAAGAGGCGAATCGTCAAATTCGAGAAATAGTTCGTGAACCGGCCGACCTAGCTCGCGCTCGACAATGGCACGCGCTTGTGCACCGGAAAATGGCGCGACGTCATCCTGAAGTTTCTGTAACTCCTCGATGTAAATCTCCGGGAGCATGTCGCGCCGCAGACACAGGAGTTGACCAAACTTGACGAATGCAGGCCCAAGCCGTTCGAGCGTTTCCCGAAATTGCTTCGCATCATCATCGCTGGTGTGCCCCGCCTGTGAAGCGATGCCCGACACGTTCCGCCTGAGGTGCAGCCGCTGCACGTAATGCGCCCAACCTGCTTCGATGAAGGCGCGCATGATGTGGGCGAGCCGCGGCAACTCCGGGGAGCCCAGTCCACCGCTTCCCTCATTGGGGAGACTCGAATGCGTCACAGAGCTCATCAGGTTTCTCCGCGCTTGCGCTTGCACATCGGTGTGAGGAGCGCGTCTTCCCACAGACGCGCGGCGTCGGGATAAGTTGTCGTTTACATCGTTCATTTGATTTGCAGACTCCCCCAACGCACTACGCCTGCGCGTCACACATTCCAACAATACGACTACAGGCTAGTGGGTTCGGCCATCACCGGCTTGATGTGGGTCAAGCTTAAAGGGCAATTGAGGTGGACAATTCCGAAGCATGCCCGATTGCCCGATCGCAGCAGGCTGCGCAACGCGCGGAAATTTTGCCGCTATGGGTTGTCGCCTGGCGCCATAGCAGAGCGCGAATTCGGGCAAGCATGGCTCCACAACTTTCGTCGTCTTCGCATTCGCTTTGAGCGTCGCGCCGACATTCACGAAGCATTCCTCAAACTCGGTTGCTCCCTCGTCTGCTGGAACATCTTCAGGCATACGGAGCAGTCATTTTGAAACGGTCTCTTAAAAGCAGCTCCAGCAATGGGCGTCTGCCCATGATCATTGCGCAGGTTCGGATCGGCGCCACGCTCCAGCAGCACCCGCACTGCATCCACGTGTCCGTGATAATTCGCCAGCATCACAAGACTGTCGCCCTTGTTTGCGCAAATTCGGTGGTACGCCGTTCTCAATCACCGAAGCGAGCATCACGGCATCACCGCGTCGTGCGAGCTCAAAGACTTCATGCGCCAGCTCGAGCAAATCCTGATCGAGCTGCGGCTTGGAGGGCGAGGAAGAATCAGCGTGGTCCGTCAATGGAAACTCCTTGCAATGAATCAGGCCGTCTCGGCGGCACCGGGAACATCGGTCAGAATGCACATGTCGCGCTGCCAACGCCCGCAGCGGCGCGCTACAGCTTGCCGAGCAGCATCACCAGCAATCCGAACACGCCGATCGTAACGGTGACGCCCGCGCACAACACGACGAGCGAGAGAACCAGAATCAGGGGCGCTTTGAGGCGGCTGGGTGTCGACATGATGGCCGTTCAGGTAAGAGGCGAGCAGTGCAGGACGCGCCAGATGCGGATCGCCGTCGCGCACATAGCCTAAACAGCTTAAACGTATTCACGATAACGTGCGCTTGAAGTCATGCGCGAAACTAGTGTTCTGAGTTAGAAATTCATTGAAAGATGTCAATCCCGTACTAAAGTGTCTTGTATGGCACTTGATACGGGA